>NZ_JBEZLL010000019.1:0-179244 GCF_040652135.1 Streptomyces sp. NPDC048295 | reverse complement strand
CCGCCGTCCATCACCCCCCCCCCCCGGGCCCGCCGGGCGCGGGGCCGCGGGGGCTTTCGCCGCAACGGGGGGGCCCGTTTTTTTTTGGGGGGCCCCCGGGGTGGGCCCCCCCCGGGCGCCGGGGGGCCCCCACGAGGGGCGTCGGCCGGCGCCCCGGACCAACCGGTCCGCGGCGTCGGCCGACTCGGTGTGGTTGCGGCAGGCCGGTCAGCCGTTGCGCTGCGCGGCGGAGCGGCGGCGCAGCACGATCGTTCCGGCCCCGGCGACCAGCAGAGCCCCCGCGGCCGATCCGGCAAGGGCGGTGGTCCGGTCGCCGGAGGTCCCGGCCGGTCGTTCACCGGCGGCCACTCCACCGCGCGGAGCGGCGGCCCCCGGACGCTTGACGGTGGGCTCGGCCTTGACCGGTGCCGGGCTGTCGCCCGCGGCGACACCGCCACGGGGCGTCACCGACGGCTGTGCGGCCGCCTTGGGCTCGGCGGTGGCGCCCCCCTCCGCGCGGGCTGCCGCGGACCTCTTCACGGACGGCGCCGAAGGCGAGGGCGTGGCGTCGGCGAAGGCGGCTGCGGACGGTACGAGCACCGCGCCGGCCGCGACAGCGGCGAGGACAGCGGTGCGCAGGGACAGTCGGTGGGGCATGGACATCGCTCCATTCCAGATCGGCCTCGGTGGAGCCGGGTGCCGGTGTGCACCGGGACGCGAGGCATGCCGACAGGCTGGCGCGAAGTTATGAAGAAGCTGTCAGAACGTTGTGGTCATCGCATCAGGCCTGGTCCGTGCCGGTCACAGCACCGTCGCCCGCCCCTTTGGGCCGGGCCTGTACCGGGCCGGCGGGACCTTGCGGGCCGACCTGCCCCACCGGCAGCCGGAGCGTGAAGACCGAGCCCTGCCCCTCGGCGCTGACCGCGCTCGCCGAGCCCCCGTGCGCCTCCACCAGCTTCCGTACGATCGCCAGGCCCAGGCCGCTGCCCCCGGTGCGGCGGTTGCGCGACTTCTCGGCGCGCCAGAAGCGGTCGAAGACATGCGGCAGGTGCTCCGCCGAGATGCCGCTGCCCGTGTCGGCGACCTCCACCACGACCTCTTCAGTGGCCCCGTCGCCGTACGCGCGCACCGTCACACGTCCCTGCGGCGGGGTGTGACGTACGGCGTTGGAAACCAGGTTGCCGATGGCCTGGCGCAGCCGGACCGGGTCGGCCCACAACGCGGGGGAGGGCGCGTCGTCCGGTGCCGGCAGTGCCGAGAGTGCCACCCCGGCGGTCTCGGCCCTGGCCTGGTGCGCCGCGGTGACCTGCGCGAGCACGTCCTCGATGTGTACCGGTTCGGGGTGCAGACGCAGAGCGCCCGCGTCCGCCGCGGCGAGATCCTGGAGGTCGTCGATGATGTGCTGCAACTGCACGGCCTCGGTGTGCAGCGAGGCGATGAACGCCGGATCGGGCTCCGCCAGGCCGTCCTGAGCCGCCTCCAGCCAGCCCCGGATATTGCTCAGCGGGGTGCGCAGTTCGTGGGCGACGTCGCTGACCATGTCCTTGCGCTGCGTCTCCAGACGCGCGCGGTGGTCGGCCATGTCGTTGAAGGCCGCGGCGAGCCGGCCGATCTCGTTGTCGTCGCTGACCAGCACGGGCGCGGAGTCCTCCCCGTCCCGCATCCGCTGCGCCGCGCCCGTCAGGGCGTGCAGCGGCCGTACGAGCCGGGACCCGGCGAGCACCGTGGCTCCGACGGTGAGCGCCAGGACGAGCGCCGCGGCGCCCGCGATCTTCGCGGTGTTCGCGGGGGAGAGGTCGAAACCGGGAACGGTCGTGCCGCCCTCGTCGCCGATGAACAGCAGTGCGGGCGAGGCGACGTAGGAGCTGAGCTGTTCCCGGCGGGCCGTGTCCACGCAGGAGGCGGTGGCCCGGTCGTCCTCGCCGGTACGGATGCTCGGCGGCGGCGCGGGTGTGGCAACCACGGCACGGGCCTCGGTGGGGGTCTTCCGCACGGAGCCGTCCCCCCAGGACAGGTTCAGATCGAGCTGTATGCCCGGACGGTCCTGGCGTTTCAGACAGGCGTTGGCGAGCCGGTTGAGCGCGTCCAGGGCCTTCTGTTCGGTCGCGGTCGGGGAGTCCAGCTCGTCGGTCGTGCACCGGGTGTTCTGTACCCGGTCCGGATCATTGCCCACGACCTCCACGCGCGGGCGTCCGCTCGGGCCCCCGACCACGTCCGCCGCGATCCCGACCCGGTTCAGGCACGCGGCGCTCCGGTCGGCGGCGTGCCGCAGCGCCGTACGTTCGGCGGCGGGCAGCCGGAACGGACCGACCGCACGCGGGTCGACACGGTCGGCCGCCGCACCCGGTCGGTCGGTCGTCCGGGACAGGGCGGTGTCCACGGACAGCGGATCGACGATCGCCGAGGCCTGCGGCGGCAGCGCGGGCGGTGACGACCGGGCGGCGGAATCGGCGAGGGGGTGACGCTGCTGAGTGGTGAGCGCGATCCGCCGGCCGGACTGCCGGGCCAGGTCGCGCACGGTGCTCCCGACGCCGTCCCAGGTGGGGTGGCCCGCCGCGTACCCGAGCAGGGTGTTGTAGATCCGGGCGTCGGCGGTGAGGTTCTGGCCCTGCTCCTGCTTGATGGCGCCGGACGTGGTCTGTACGGCGAGCCAGGCGGTGGCGACCACCGAACAGGCGGCCACCAGCGCGGACACGGCCAGCAGACGGCCGAACAGGCTCTTGCGGAGCGGCAGCCGGGTCCGCCGCTGCTCACGACGCAACGGAAGCGTTCCTCGCCGGGTCCGTCAGTTTGTAGCCGACACCGAAGACGGTGATCAGCCGGGCCGGCCGACGGGGCGACGGCTCGATCTTCTTACGCAGGTTCATGATGTGCACATCGACCGTACGGAAACTGATGTACCGGTCGTAGCCGTGCAGTTCCTCAAGGAGCCGCTGCCGGGTGAAGACCCGGTCGGGCTCGGTCGCCATGGCGACCAGAATCCGGAACTCACCGGGGGTGCAGTCCACGGACCGGCCCTCGACGGACACCTCGTGCCGGTCCGGATCGACCACCAGCGCACCCACCCGCAGCGCCTGATCCACGGTGGGGCCGGTGTCCTGCGCGCCCCGCCGGCTGCGCCGCAGCAGGGTCCGCACACGCGCCATCAGCTCACGCGGACTGTACGGCTTCGTCATGTAGTCGTCCGCACCGAGATCCAGCCCCAGCAGCAGATCGTCCTCGGTGCTGCGGGCCGTCAGCATCAGCACCGGCAGCTCCCGGTGCTCGGCACGCAGTACGCGTACCACGTCCAGGCCGTCGGCCCGCGGCATCATCACATCGAGCACCAGCAGATCGGGCTCCCGGTGCCGGACCTCGGCGAGCGCCGCGAGGCCGTCGCCCACGACCGTGACCGAGTGGCCCTCGTGCTCCAGGTAGCGGCGTACGAGTTCGGCCTGTTTCTCGTCGTCTTCGGCGACCATCACGTTTGCGCACACGCGATCGATCGTAGAGGGTCCGCACAGCTCGCCCGGCGTCCCGGGGCGGGACACCGGACGGGCCGGCGCGCTACCGCGCCGACGCTACCAGCGGGTAGTGGTCGGAGAGGTTCGTGTAGGTGTAGCTCGTGCCCCAACTGGAGACGGTCCAGGGCGCGCTCTCTTCCTTGACCACCTCGTTCGTCCACCCGGACGGCTTCGCGTGCCCGGCGCGGTGCAGCACGTGGTCGAGGTCCTCGCGGGGGTCGTCGGGATAGCGGTCGGCGGCGATCGAGTTCTCCACGGTGTCGAACGAGTACGGGTGCCCGGTACGGGCGTCGGCCGCGGCCAGCCCCGCGTCGTCGAGCATCGAGGCGTACTCGGAGGAACGCGAATCGACGTTGAAGTCCCCGGCCACGATGACCTGTTCGGAGGCGGGGATGTTCTTGGCGTCCAGGAAGGCGTCGATCTGCCTGAACTGCAGACTGCGCTTCGCGGCGGCCTCGCCCGCCTTGCAGCCGGAGTCCGTCGACTGCGTGTGGGTCCCCACGACATGGACCCGTACACCGCCCACGTTCAGCTCGGCGTAGGCGAATCCCTTGTTGGACCAGCTGTCGCTGCCGCACGCGTCCTTGTAGATGTGCTGTTCCTTGCGGACGATGGGCCACTTGCTCAGCACCGTGACGCCCCCGTCCTCCGGTGTCACGGCCGAGTACGCCCCACTCGTGGCGTCCCAGCCGCTCCTGCTCCGGCCCACCACCGGTGTCCGGTACGGGTACTGGGCGGAGGCAGTGCGCATCAGGGCGTCCGACGCGGAGTTGTCGAACGCCTCCTGGAGCACGACGACGTCGTTGCCCTGGAAGAAGGACGTCCTCGGGATCTCTGCGGCCCGGTGGTCCTGGCCCCAGTTCGGGTACAGGTTTTTGCTGAAGATGAACGTGTTGTACGTGAGAACGCGCAGCGACGGAGTCTGCGCCGCCGAGGCCTGCGGTGCGTTGGCGGCCGGCGTCGCCGCGGCGAGCACGGCGGTCAGGGTTGCGCCGGAGATACGACGGATCGCGGGATGCGGCACGGGTTCTCCTGGTGGGGGAGGGGGTGGACGTGGTGCCGCCCATCAAAGCAGCGGCAGTTACTGATGGGTAGACATCGGGTGCCGTTAGTCTTGCTCCGGCCGGACGAATGGGTGCCGGCTCTTGTCGCGGGGCCGGATGCCTGGTCTTGTGTACCGTCGGCGGCCGGTTCGCCCGCAGGCGCTGCCGGGGCCGGGAAGAGTGGGGAGAGGCGTGGATTCGGTGACCGGACGTGATGTGGGGGGTGTGCTGCCCGCAGGGCTCGGCGAGGCCGTCCGGGCCACCGCCGAGGAGATCGCCGCGGTGCTGCGCGGGGTTGCCGACACGAGTGTTCCGGTGCCCGGTTCGCAGTGGACGGTGGGTGAGGCCGCGGCGCATCTGGCGCAGGCCAACGAGCTGATGGCCCGGCTCGCGGCCGGGCAGGAGCTCCGCTACGGGGACGGCACGCCGCAGAGCCTGGCCGCTGCCAATGAGCGGGCTCTCGCCGAGTTCGACGAGCGGGCCGCCGAGCCGCTGGCCGGGATGATCACCGCGCACGCGGATGCCTGCCTCACGGCCGTCGAGCGGAGTGCCGCGGGGGCCGGGGACGTCGTCACTCCGTTGGGACCGATGAGCCGGGCCGTGCTGGCCTCGTACCTGCTGACGCACATGCTCGGACACGGCTACGACCTGGCCCGTGCCCTGAGGCGCCGTCACATGGTCGACCGCGAACGCGTCGAACTGTCGCTGCCGTTCCTGATCACCGTCATGCCCGGGGTCACCGATGCCGCCGCCACCGCCCGGCTCACCGCCAGGTACGCGATCCGCCTGTGGGGCGGCTCCCGCTTCGGGGTCACGTTCACCGACGGCGCCGTGACCGTCACCCCTCGACCGCCGGACCGTCCCGACTGCACGATCCTCATCGAGCCGGTCACCTTCTTCCTGATGGCGCTCGGCCGCACCGGCCCCTATGGCGCCATCGCCCGGGGCCGGGTGCTCGCCTGGGGCCGCAGGCCCTGGCTCGCTCCCCGGTTCCCCGGGCTGTTCAAGGCGCCCTGAGTCCTATCCCGGGTGCCCGTGGGACTCCATGAGCTCCTGGTGGGCCGCCATCACGTCCTGGGCGAGCACGGTGACGATCTCCGTCCGGGTAGGCGTCGTGCCGCCCGAGTGCTGGGCGTACAGACGCAGATCCCGTTGCGCCGCGGCCTTCTGGCAGAGTTCGCGGGCGAAGCGGGCGTTGCCGAGGGTGTCGGCCATGCCGTCGTCCACGGCCGAGGCGAAGAGGGTGCCGAGTGCGGCCGCGGCCTCCTCGTCGGGTTCGTCGCCCTGACCGGACAGGATGGACCGGGCGATCAGGAGCAGCTCCTGCGCGGAGTACGAGGGGAAGTCGACACGGGTGTTGAACCGGGACACCAGCCCCGGGTTGGCGGCGAGCAGGCCGGTCATCTCCTCGCGATAGCCGGCGAGTACGACGACGAGCCGGTCCCGGTCGTCCTCGGCCCGCTTCAGGAGGACCTGGAGCGCCTCGTCGCCGAACGCGTCACCACCGCTGTACCCGCTGTTGGACAGGGCGTACGCCTCGTCGATGAACAGCACGCCGTTCAGGGCGGAGTCGATGACCTTGCTGGTCTTGATGGCGGTGGATCCCAGGTGCTGCCCGACGAGGTCGACGCGCTGGGCCTCGACGACATGGCCGGAGCGCAGCAGACCCAGACCGGCGAAGACCTTGCCGATGATGCGGGCGACGGTGGTCTTCCCGGTGCCGGGCGGCCCCGCGAAGACGAAGTGCCGGGGCCGGGCGCCGCCGGGCAGCCCCTGCTCCTCCCGGAGCGCCGCCATGCGCAGCTGCGCGATCAGCGTGAGGACCTGCCGTTTCACCGGCTCCAGGCCGATCATGCCGTCCAGCGAATTCTGGGCCTGGGCGAGCAGGAGCGCCCTCTCCTCCTTCGACAGCCCGTCCCCGTCACCCTCCCCGGCCTCCGGGCCGGCCGCCCGGGCCGTGGACGCGGGAGCGGCCGTACGGACCTCGGGAGGCGCCGCCAAGGGCGGGGCGGAAGGGGCGGGGGAGGGCGTCGAGGACTGCCCGGCCACGGCCGAAGCGGTCGGAGCCGAGGAACGCGCCTGGGCCCGTACATCCACGTCGAACAGGCCCGGCGCACAACGGAACGCGTACTGGTACCGCTTCAGCGCCTCCTCCGGCCGGCCCAGCGACTCCAGGGAGCGGCCCATGAAGTACTTGACCTCCGCGTCGAAACGGCTCCCCGACTCCAGCTTCCTCGGCAGCTCGGCCAGCACGTTCAGCGCCTCATGGCAGACCCCCTGCGCGAACAGCGCCGCGCCCACGTACAACTGCGCCTCGTCGTGCAGGAAGGCGTCACGGATTCCCGGGGCGAAACGCAGGACCAGGGCCCAGTCCTCCCTGAGGAAGGCGTAGCGCGTACAGACGAACCGGGTCTCGTCGCAGTCCAGTTGCGCGGTGGAGAGCCCGGCCCAGGCATCGTCGAGCTTCCCGGCGTCCAGCAGCGAGGTCATGGCCGCCACCCAGAGGTCCCGGGCGTTCTCCAGCCGGAAGGTGACGTAGTGACCGAGCTGGAACCGGGAGCGCAACGGCATCCCGAACTTGGAACGCAGCGCGCCGAACGACCCGGAGGCGCGGACCATGCCGTCCAGCGCCTCCTTCTGACGCCGACCCGTGGCATGCAGCCCCAGCCAGGCGTCGGCGGCCAGCGGGTCGTGCGCCGCGGCGAGCGAGAACCGTTCGGCGGCGGCCGCTTCGTCGCCCTGCTGCAGCAGGACCATCGCCTGCTGCCAAGCCTGTTCGGCCTTCTTGGCCGAGCCCCGGCTCGCGGCTGCTCCCTGCACAGTTACTCCCCTCGACAGGCCCCGGCCCGCGCGCCGGCGGCCGACGGGGCTCGCCGTGATGACCTGGAACAACTGCCAGGATATCCAACACGGCGTGGCGGCCGCTGAAGACCGCGGACGCGGTCGAATCCGCCTGGAAGTCGGTGGAGGGCCGATTTCCGGACGGATGAACGGCCGATCCGCGCCGGGTCCGGGCCGTCACCGGCGCGATGTCCGGGGGACATCGACCCGTTGACGCTAACGTTGCCCCGCACGGTGACAGCGACGGTGCCGGGGAGGGCGCACCGCGCGGAACACCGGGAACGAGGAGTGCGCGACATGCTGGATCCCACTTCGGTGGCGGCGATCTCGGCGGTACTCGGTGCGGTCGGCTCGGGCATGGCCAACGAGGCCGGCAAATGGGCCTGGGAGTCCACCGGCGCGGCCGTGCGGAGAATCACCGGCCGTGAGGTCCCCGCCCCCGTCGCCCCGGAGGAGCGGGACCACGTGGCCCGCATGGTCCATGAACGGCTCCGCGCCGATCCGCAACTCGCCTCCTCCTGGACCGCGTTCGCCACGCGGGTACACCGCGCCCCCGCCCCGGCACGGGCCGTGCG
This sequence comes from Streptomyces sp. NPDC048295, assembly GCF_040652135.1. Classification (NCBI taxonomy): domain Bacteria; kingdom Bacillati; phylum Actinomycetota; class Actinomycetes; order Kitasatosporales; family Streptomycetaceae; genus Streptomyces; species Streptomyces sp. NPDC048295. The sequence continues at coordinate 171,303 of NZ_JBEZLL010000019.1, read as the reverse complement.
GTCGGACCTCCCCGCCTCCATCAGGTTCTTCACGGATCGCAAGGAGGCGATGAAGCAGCTCCAGCGAGAGGCGTCACGCCGCCCGGACGGCCGGCCCCGGCTCGCGCTGGTGCACGGCCCGGACGGAATGGGATCCAGCACGCTCGCCGTGCACTTCGGAGCACAGCCGACCCGCCTCTTCCCGGACGGGCAGATCTACGCCGACCTCGAAGGCGGCGGTGGCGGACGCGACATCGGAACCGTGCTGCGGGCGCTGCTGCGTCAACTGCGGGTACCTGACCAGGAGATGCCGACAGGGGCCGACGAGCTCGGCGATTTCTACCGCCATTGTGTGGCGGACCGCAGGCTCCTGGTCGTACTCGACCACGCGTACTCCACCAGGCAGGTGCGGCCGTTCCTCACCTCGGCACCCGGGGTGTTCACGATCCTGGTCGCCCGGGCCCCCTTTCCCGGCATCGACGCACTGCGGGTGCCCGTCGGCCCGCTCTCGGACAAGGACGCGGAGCGGCTGCTCACCGCCGTCACCGACAAGTCCACGGTCGCCGCCGCCCGTGCCACGCTGCCCTCGCTGCTCCAGCGCTGCGGCGGATCGCCGTACGCCCTGCGCGCCGCGGCGTACCAGCTGTCCGCGCCCAGCCCTCCGCCGCGCCGCACCGAGGTGGACCACGACCCGGTACGCGGGGCCGCCGAGGACAACTACCGGCTCCTGACACCGGAATCCGCAAGGCTGTACCGGCTGATGGCACTGCGCGCCTGGCCCGCTTTCGACGCCGTCGCTGCCGCCCGCACCACCGGCCTGGACCCCGGTGCCACGGCGGAACTCCTGGAGGACCTCGCCGACCGGATGCTCCTGGAGCGCGGTGCCGGCGGAACCGGCAACGGCCGATACCACTACCGCCACGGGGTCCGCGCACACGCCGAGGCGGCGGCGGTGCGGGAGGACGGGATCGCCGCGTGCTCGGCCGCTCTCGCCCGGACCCTGAGCACCTACGCGGATCTGGCGGCGTCGGCCGCCCACCAGGCGCTTCCGGAGAGCTGGCGGGTTCCGGCGCCGACCGGGGACCGTGCCGGGCAGCGGTACGAGGACCAAGGCGCCGCCCTCGGCGCGCTGCTCGATCAGGCGGGCAATCTGGTCGAGGCGGTGCGCTGCGCCGAGGAGTCCGGCGACCCGGACACCGCCGTACGCCTGTGCCGTTCCCTGTGGCCGCTCCAGCTCAAGGCGGGCCACCACGAGATGCTGCTGCCCGCGCTCCGCATCGGGACGAGGCTCGTCGACACGCATCGCCCCGCGAGCCCCGACGCCGGAGCACTGCACGCGCAGCTCGCCCACACCCTCACCGAGCTGAAGCGCTGGGAGGAGGCGGAGACGGCGGCGCGGGCGGCGGCGCGGGCCGAGGAATCGGCCGGCCACAAACGGGGGCACGCCTCGGCCGTCGAGTTCCTGGGCCTGCTGAGACTGCGCCAGTGGCGCTACCCGGAGGCGTACGAGTGCTTCGAGGAAGCGGTCGGCATCCTGGACACCATGGGCGAGGGGGACGAGGGCACCGCCGATCTGCCGCGCGCCCGGGCCCTGCTGGAGCGTCATCGGGGTCGGGCGCTGCGCGGCCCCGGACGTCGCGAGGAGGCCCGGGAGAAACTGGAGTCCGCACTGCGGTACTTCCGGTCGAGCGGCGACACCTACAACACGGCGCGGACGCTCACGGATCTGGCCGAGAGCCGGCTGGACGAGGAGAACACCGAAGCGGCGCTGCCGCTGATCGATGCGGCGATCACGGTGCTCGACGGGCAGAGCGCGGAGTACCAGCTGCTGTACCTGCGGCAGATGCGGGAGGCCTGCGTCACGGGGTGAACCCCCCGTCCCGCTCAGGCCGCTCCCTCCTCCGGCGCCAGGGGAACAATCCGTACGCGGTGGAGCCGGGCGCCCGTCCGCACGGCGAGCCCGCCGGCCACCGCCCGCGCGAGCCGCTCCTCGACCGCGCCCGGTTCGTGACCGCCCGTGGCCAGCCAGGCGTGCAGGGCGGAGGCGTACACGGCGGGATCCGCGGCGGAGGCAATCTCCGCGTCGGTGGTGGGCATCGCCACCATGCGGAGCGGTGCCGTGCCGCGCACCCGGACCACGCACGCGGACGGGCCGGTCACATAGGCGGCAAGGGAACAGCCCCGGTGGCGGTGGAGCACCTCGGCGGTCCAGACCGACGGGGAGCCGAAGCGCGGGTCGTCGGGTGCGCCGTCACGGAAGACGACGTCGGCCAGGTCCAGCCGGTCCACGTCGCGGGTGTCCTCGTGGACGGCGATGTGCAGTTCGCCGTCCAGGGCCGATCCGGTCCGCAATCCCTCACCGGCCCAGCGGCCGACCTCGATCTCTCCCGGTCCGAGCACCCGTGTCAGGACCCGCAACGGGACAGTGGCCGTTCCGGGTTCGTGACCGGGCAGCGGGAGCGGCTCCAGCGATGCGGGCCGGCCGGGCTCCGGCACGCCCATCATCGAGTAGAAGAGCTTCCGGAGCCGGGCCGCGGACTCGCCCGGTACGGAGGTGGTGAACCCGGCGGGTCCGGGCAACGGCCGGTGACGGGCCATGAGTTCCTCGATCTGCGGCAACAGGCGCGCGTCGGGGTCGAGCCGCGGGGCTTCCCGCATGAACGCGGAGATCGGCGCGTCGGGGTCGAGGGCGTGGAGCGGCACGGACCCCAGGAGCACGGGAGTGCCGAGGGCGGCCGCGTAGAAGGTGACGGATCCGTGGTCCCCGATCACGGCATCGGCGGCCAGCAGGGCCTGCCGCCACCCGCTCAGCGGATCGATCAGTGCCAGCCCGCCACGCCGCGCGCGATCGAGCCAGGCACGGATCTGACCGGGGCCGTGCCCGTGCCAGATGTTGGGGTGCAGTACGGCCGCGAACCGGTACTCGTCCAGGGGAAACTCGTCGGCCACGCGGCTGAGCAGGGCGGCGACGACATCGCCCCCGTCCGGGACCTGCCCGCCGTCACCGAAGAGCGACTCGTGGTTCCAGGTCGAGTTGAGCAGGACGAGGCGCTGCCCCGGCCGGACGCCCAGCGCACGGCGGAAGCGTTCGCGACGGGGCCGTGCGGCCAGGATCCGGTCGTAGCAGGGGTCCCCGGCGAGCACGGCGGTCGGCGCGGCCTCGGGACAGGCGGCGCGCAGCCGTTCGTACTGCTCGGGATGGGAGAGCACGAGAGCGTCCGCGACGGGAGTGCCCCGGGGTGACAGCAGCCACTGAGGCGCGAGCCCGAACACGGGCGCAGGCACCGACCCAGACCCCGACCCGGTGTCCGGTGTCCGGTGTCCGGTGTCCGGTGTCCGGTGTCGCCAGCCTCTTAGTGTATCCAACACCGTGCGAGAGGACGGCCAACCTGCCTGTGAAGACGTCCAGTCGGCCGCCGAAGCTGGCGGACACGACCAGGTCCACCTCCGTCTCGACCGCCTGCTCCCAGGGCAGCACCGGCAACCCCGTATCGGCCAGCAACTCCGCGGTGCCGGCCGCGAACGCCGACGAGCCGGTACAGGTCACCAGCAGTTGGACCCGCAGATCGTCGTCGAACAGGGGCAGCACGTCGAGCAGCCGGGTCGCGGCGGTCACGTTGTGCACGACGACCAGCACCCGCAGGCACGTCCCCCGCGTCGCCCACCGCGCCGCGTCGTCCCCCACCGGCACCCGCACCCACCCGGCCCGCCCGAACCCCATCCGCACGCCCCTCATCGGCCCGGGCCCGCCCCGGGCCCCCGTGCCGCCCGTGCGAGCGGCCCCGACAGTCAACCAGCACGTGGCCGTTCCGGACACCGAGGGGCGTCAGACGGCCATGGCCACCGCAGCCTTGCGCAACGCCTCCTCGCACGGATCGTGTGCAGCGCCCCGGCTCCGGTCGCCGAAGACGACGACCCGCAGCAACACGAACCGCCCGACCCCCGCCAGGGCGGACGCCGACAGATAGACGGACTGCGCGAGCAGGGGCGAGGGATCGGGCCGTACGGCGAACAGGCAGAGCAGCGCCCCCCGTAGTGAACGCGTAACTCACGGCGACCGTCACCCCGGACCGGAGGTGGACTCCCCACCCCTTGCGCCCGCTCCGGAAGGAGAACCGCCGGTGCAACTCGGTGGCGACGACGGTGGAGACGACGGTGACCAGTGCGTTCGCGAGGGCCATCGGGAGCTGCTCGCCGAGCAGCAGGACCGCCCCGCTCGACGCCACCCCGACCCCGCCGCCGCATACGACGAATCGTACGAAAGCCGCGACGAGCGGGCGGACGTCGCGCGTCTGCCGACGCGTCGGGGCGGTCACGGGCCGGCCTCCGGAGAGTGAGTGGGGAACGGTGATTCGAATCCACCCCAGAACCTACGGAGTCGGCGCCGTTCGGGCGACCCGATAAACCTCGTGTCCGGTGAGAGACACCGCGGAAACGCGACCTCGGGCCGGCCGCGGGAGACAGGATCCGATACCTATCCGGCCATAAGTCCCGCCACACATAGGTAGGTTGAGGCCAGAGCTTGATCGTTCTCGCGTCCGGAGGTCTCCATGAATGAGCAGCAGCCGTCCGTCGCCCCTCCCGCCGGGCCGGTGCCGGACCGGATCGACACCACGAGGCCCCATTCCTCACGGTTCTGGAACTACTTCGTGGGCGGCAAGGACAACTACGAGGTCGACCGTGAGATCGGTGACCAGATCAAGGCGTTCTTCCCCGGGCTCGTCGACGTGGCGGTGGCGGGCCGGCAGTTCCTGCGCCGTTCGGTGACCCATCTGGTGGCGGACCGGGGGGTCCGGCAGTTCCTCGACATCGGGACGGGCCTGCCCACGGCGGACAACACCCATCAGGTGGCCCAGGGCATCGCACCCGAGTCGCGCATCGTGTACGTGGACAACGATCCGCTCGTGCTGACGCACGCCCGTGCGCTGCTGACCAGTTCCCCCGAGGGCGTCACCGACTACGTCGACGCCGACCTCTACGACCCGGACGCCATCCTGGCCGAGGCGGCGAGGACGCTCGACTTCGACCGGCCCGTGGCTCTGATGCTGCTCGGCATCCTCGGTCACGCGGGCGACTTCTCCAGGGCCCGTGAGGTGGTGGGGCGGCTGATGGCCGGGCTGCCGGCCGGCAGCTGCCTCGTGGTGTACGACGGGACGCGCACCAGCGAGGGCATGATCGCCGCGGAGAAGGCGTACATCGAGAGCGGCGCGGTGCCCTACTACGTGCGCGAGCCCGACGAGATCGTCACGCTCTTCGACGGACTGCGGATCCTCGACCCCGGCTTCGTCCGGCTCAGCGGGTGGCGGCCCGACGTCGACAGCGCGACCGTGTCCGCGGACGTCGACGCCTTCGGGGGCATCGGCGTCAAGGAGTGACGCGTTCCTGAGCCCGGTGCCCGGATCCTGCTGCCGGACCGCGGATGTCCGCGGTCCGGACGGGTGTTTGCTGCAAGATGCTGAATGCTGGGGCAGGAAGCCGATCAGTACCAGGGGGAGTGCCATATGACAGGGTACGGATCCGGTGCGGACCGCATCGACACCACCAGGCCGCATCCCGCGCGGGTGTACGACTGGTTCCTCGGCGGGAAGGACAACTACCCCGTCGACGAGGAACTCGGCAGGCGGATCACCGGACTCTCACCGGACACGAAGCGCATCGCGCGCCACAACCGGTGGTTCATGCACCGTGCGATGCGCTGGCTCGTGGGCGAGGCGGGGATACGGCAGTTCCTCGACATCGGTTCCGGCATTCCCACCGAGCCCAATCTGCACCGGATCGTCCAGGGTTCGGCGCCCGGCGCCCGGGTCGTGTACGTGGACAACGACCCCATCGTGCCGGCCCGCTCGGAAGCGCTGCTGAGCGGGAGTGCGGAGGGTGTGACGGCGTATCTCGACGCCGATGCGCGCGAGCCGGAGAAGATCCTCCGGCTCGCGGCCGATGTGATCGACTTCGACCGGCCCGTCGCGCTCTCCCTCCTCGCCCTGCTCCACTTCGTGGGCGATGGAGACGGGGCGGGGGAGGGGGCGTACGCACTGGTGGAACGGCTGGTGGAGCGGCTTCCCGCCGGGAGCTTCCTCGTGCTGTCGCAGCTCACCGGTGACTTCGACCCCGAGAGCGTGGAGAAGGGCGTGGCCTCGTACGCGGCGGGTGGTGTCACGCTCGTGCCGAGGTCGCGCCGAGGGGTCGCCCGCTTCTTCGACGGACTGGAGATGGTGGAGCCGGGGCTCGTCCAGGTCGTCGACTGGCATCCGGAGCTCAGCCTCGGCGATCTCCCGGTGGAGACGCAGCCGGTGCCGATCTACGGAGCGGTCGCCCGCAAGCCGTAGCGTGCCGGACACGGGGGCCGGGGCCGTCCGCAGACGGCCCCGGCCCTGTGGCGCTCCGTCCGCCGGCTACTTCCGCAGCTCGACGGTGAAGCCGCGCCCGGTGGAGACGGAGGGCGTCCTGATCTCCGTGACCCCGGTCGCGGGGTCGGTGAACCAGCCCGATCCGGCCGCGGCGAGCTCCGCGGCCGAGTCCACCCGGTGCAGCCGGCGGTGGTCCATGACCACCTGCGACGGGGCCTTCCCGCCGTGCACGGTGAGGTCGTACGAGCGGGCGGACACCTTGCCGTCGTAATGCCCCACGCTCGCACCGATCCTCACGGTGGTGCTGCCCTCCTTGCCACGGGCCGGGGCCTGGACCCGTACCTGCTGAGTGGCCGAGGCTCCCTCCGCGAACCTTCTCGTCACACCGTCGTCCTCGTAGAGCGTGTACTCCGAGGTGCCCTGCGGGTGGATGTCGTAGCCGAGCCGGGACTTGTCCCGGGATTCCCAGGACAGCGTGCCCTCGGGCCACATCGGCACGATCGATCCGCCCCTGACGAAGAGCGGCAGGGTGTCGAGCGGTGCCTCGTAACCGTTGACCGTGGTCGGACCCTGGTAGGTCCTGCCCGTCCAGTAGTCGGTCCAGGTGCCCTTCGGCAGGTAGATGCCATTGCGGACGTCCGTGTCGCTGTACACCGGCGCGACCAGGAAGTCGGGTCCGGCCAGGAACTCGTACTTCGCGTCCGGGCCGAGCGTCGCCGGGTCGTCGGGGTACTCCAGAGAGAGCGGCCGGACCGGGCCGACCCCGGTCCTCGTCGCCTCCTTCGACAGCGTGTACATGTACGGCAGCAGCCGCTCCTTCAGCCGGAGGTACTTGCGGTTGATGGAGGTGTACGGCTCGCCGTCCAGCCACGGCTGCTGGTCGTGCGGCTTCTTGGTGGTGATGTCGCTGGCCCAGCCGTCCATGGTCATGATGGCCGGCAGGAACGCCTTCCACTGCAGGTCACGGGTGTACATCTCGGGGTCGTGACGGTAGATGCTGCCGACGTCACCCGTGTTGTACGCGATACCGGACATCGTCGCGCCGGCGTACGTGGGGATCTGCCAGCGGATGAAGTCCCACGACAGGCTCTGGTCACCGCTCCACAGCACACCGCAGCGCTGCGCACCGGCCCAGGACACCGGCAGCCAGACGAAGCCGCGGGCGTCGCTGTTGTTCTCGATGCCGGCCTTCGCCTGGTCGCAGGCGTCCAGCGCGAAGCCGTAGCCACCGCCGACCCAGGCGACGTCGAGCTTGCGGACGCGTACCCCGGCCTTGGCCTCCGCGGCCTCGTCGGGCAGTCCGTTCTGTGTCCAGAGGCCGAGCCGGGCGTGGTTCTCGCCGAGGCCCGCGCCCGTCTCGGAGAGGTTCTCGTAACCGCAGCCGTAGCCGTCGTTGACGAGCATCCAGCCGAGCGGCATCCCGTTGTCGACGTAGCTGTCGGAGACCTTCAGCGAGTCGAGGGTGTGGCGCTCCCCCCGGTTGGCGTTGTGAAGGTAGCAGTCGGCCGAGCCGGGCTCCAGCCCGTACACCGGTGGCATGAACGGCTTGCCCACCAGAGAGGTGTACCTGCCGATGACCGTCTTGGTGTCACCGGTGAAGTAGTAGGCGTCCAATCGGCGTTCCTGCTGACCCGTGCGCACCGGTGAGCCGAAGTCGTAGATGCCGGGCGTCATGGTGTTGCGGAACACGCCGTAGCCGGCCGTGGAGATGTAGAACGGCTGGGAGTTGTTGTAACCGCCCTCGTTCCAGTTGGTGTTGTTGCCCACGTTCATGGCCCGGTCGCGGTGGGAGAAGCTGCCGTTCTGCTCGCCGCCGCCGAAGAACTGCTCGTCGGTGCCGCGCTTCAGGCTCTGCCGCATGCCGCCGCCGGTCCAGCGCAGCGGATCGGCCTCCTGCCAGACGGCCGTGCGGTTGTCGGCCTTGTAGAGGGCGAAGCGCAGCGGCTTCTTGTACACGCGCAGTACCACGCCCTTGGAGCGGATGCCGTAGTAGCCGCCCGCGTCGAAGGACGTGGTGTGCGGCTGGGCGGTGGGCTGCCGCCGGATCATGTGGCTGTCCTTCGGGTCGGCGATCACGCCGTCCGGGGACGCCTGGAGCCGCAGTGTGTCGTCGGTGAAGAACTCGGCGCGTGCCTTGAGCGCACCGGCTTCGATCGCGTACTTGCCGTGCGAGCCGCTGAATCCGGTGAGATTCCCGGCGTCGGTGGCCTCGGGGAGGTAGGCCTTGCCGGTGAAGGAGTTGTTGTGGACGTCGTAGGGGACGACGACCACGTGGTAGGTCCCGGAGGCCTTCGGGATGACCGTGGACTCGGGGTCGGCGGTGCCCGCGCTTGAGGCCACCTGCTTGTCGGCCGAGTCGTAGATGTACATGTCGAAGTCGTCCGTGGGCGTCTCCCACTGGATGGAGACGGGGACACCGCCCTCGGGGTTGTCGTCCCACTGGCCCGCGGGTGGGTCGACGGTCAGGTCGAACCGGGCGCAGACCGCGTTGTCGGGGTCCTCGTCGGGTGTGCCGCACTTGGCGGGGGAGTCGACGGTTCCCGCGGCGTAGACCGGGCTCTGCCAGGTCACATTCTTCGTGGTGCTGTCCAGGGTGCCCGAGGGCGTGGCCGCGGCGTGTGCCCGCGGGGCCGGTGCGGTCAGGGCGGTGAGGGCGAGGACGATCACCGACAGTGTGCCGGCCGCCGCCTGGCTGGAACGGTTCTGAAGGATCCGCAAGGAGTGTTCTCCGTTCGTACCGAACAGTTAAGTAGGTGATGTCTGCGCAGACATGCTTGGAACGCTGGAGATTCGCGCATCAGAATTCACCGCCCGACCAGTGCATGTCAACGTTCCGGTGGGTAGTCCCCACCGTGCCCGTGGCGATGCGCCGATGCGGACGGGGCGAGACGCATCCTCATCCTTTTGGTCAGTCATGCCCAGAAAGTGGTCCATAGAGATCGAAGAAATGGCGAGAACGGTCGCGAACAGTGCCGAAAGGATCACCGAATTTCCTTATAGTGAAGCCGCGTTGATCAACCGACCACCGCAACGAGCGAAGCCTTCGTCGCAGGAGATTCCGTACGATGACGACGCCCGCATCCGCGGTGCCCGAGCGACCGTCCATGTCCCCGCCGCCCGTGGCCGGGGGCTGCCCGGTGAGTGGCGGCAAGGCCGCCGTGCGGCTGAGCGGTCCCGGATTCCACACCGAACCCCAGGTCGTCTACCGCGCCATGCGGAGCGAACACGGCCCCGTCGTACCGGTCGAACTGCCCGGCGGGGTTCCCGCCTGGCTGGTCATCGGCTACCGCGAACTCCACCAGGTCACCAGCGACGCCGAGTTGTTCCCCCGGGACGTCGGGCTGTGGAACCAGTGGGGGAACCTCCCCGAGGACTGGCCGCTGTCACCGATGGTCGGCCGCCCGATGCCCTCCATCTACTTCACCGCCGGCGCCGAGCACCGGCGTCACGCCGCGATGGTCGGGCAGGCCCTGGAGGAGGTCGAGCACTTCGAACTCCGCAGGATCTGCGAGGAATTGGCGGACCGCCTGGTCGACGGGTTCTGCCACCGCGGTACGGCGGACCTGATTGCCGACTTCGCCGTACCGCTGCCGGTGCTCGTCCTCGCCCGGCTGCTCGGATTCCCCGATGCCGACGGGCCGCGGATCGCCGAGGTGCTCAGGGACCTGGCCGACGGGGGGCCGGACGCACAGGAGGCCCATCTGCGGTTCGGCGGGCACATGCAGCGGCTGCTGGCGGCCCGCCGGGCCGCACCCGGAAACGACGTGACCTCGCGCATGCTGGCGTACGCCGGGGAGTTCACCGACGAGGAGTACGTACTCGACCTGATGGCCATCACGGCCGCGGGACACCTCACCACGGCCGACTGGATCGGCAGCTCGCTCCGGCTGATGCTCACCGACCACCAGTTCGCCGTCGCGCTCGCCGGAGGCCGGCACAGCGTCGCCGCAGCCATGAACGAGGTGCTCTGGGAAGAGGGTCCCACGCAGATCCTCGCCGGTCGCTGGGCGGCCCGCGACACCCGGCTGGGGGACCGGAACATCCGGGCCGGGGACATGCTGCTGCTGGGCCTGGGCGCCGCCAACGCCGATCCGCACATCCGGCAGCACCTCTCGGCCTCGCCGGGGCCCTCCGGCCACGGCGGCAACAGCGCGCATCTGGCGTTCAGCCACGGCGAGTACCGCTGCCCCTTCCCCGCTCAGGAGATCGCCGAGATCATCGCCCGCACCGGGATCGAGGTGCTTCTCGACCGGCTGCCCGACCTCGAACTGGCCGTACCGGCGCAGGAACTGGTCCGAAGACCGTCCGCCTTCCTGCGGGGAACGACCGCGCTGCCCGTTCGGTTCGCCCCCGTACGCCCGACAGGAGACCCGTCTTGAACTGCCCGCACGCCGCAGCCCGGGAAACCGCTCCGAGCGGCGCGGCCGTCGTCATCGACCCACTGGTCCAGGACCTGGACGGTGAGACCGCACGGCTGCGGGACGCCGGTCCGCTCGCCAGGATCGAACTGCTCGGCGTCCCGGCCCTCACCGTCACCCGGCACGCCCTCGCCCGCCAACTGCTCGTCGATCCCCGCCTGGTGAAGGACCTCGACGCCTGGGGGCTCTGGCAGCGCGGCGAGGTCACGCACGAGTGGCCGCTGATCGGCATGATCGACGCCGGACGCTCCATGTTCACCGTGGACGGCGCCGAGCACCGGCGGCTGCGCACCAAGACCTCCCAGGCGCTCACGCCGCGCCGGCTGGAGGAAATACGCCCGGACATAGAGAAGTTCACCCAGGAACTGCTCGACGCCCTCGCCGAAGAGGGCGAGAGGAGCGAGAACGGTGTGGTCGACCTCAAGTCCGTGTTCGCCCAGCCGTTGCCGATGCGGGTCGTCGGCATGCTGATGGGGGTGGACGAGACGGAGCACCCCATGCTGATGGAACGGTACCGGGCCTTCTTCTCCATGCTCACCCCGCAGGAGGAACGCCTGGCGCTCCTCGCCGAGCTGGACGTCTTCTACACCGCTCTCGTGCGCGAGAGGACGGCGCGTCCGGCCGACGACCTCACCAGCGCGCTCATCCTCGCCGAGGAGGGCGGAGAACCGCTCACCGAGGAAGAGGTGGTGGGCAACCTCAAGGCGATGGTGGCCGCCGGGCACGAGACCACGATCGGGCTGATCCTGAACGCCGTACGTGCCCTGCTCACCCACCCCGGCCAGCTGCGCAAGGTGCTCGACGGCGAGATCCCGTGGGAGACGGTGATCGAGGAGACCCTGCGCTGGGACACCCCCACCACCCATCTGCTGATGCGCTTCGCCACGGAGGACATCCAGGTCGGCGACGCGGTGATCGCGAAGGGCGAGGGAGTGGTGATCTCCTACCGCGCCATCGGCCGTGACACCGAGCACCACGGGCCCGGCGCCGACGACTTCGACATCACCCGGCCGACCCCGGTCCGCCACATGACCTTCGGCCACGGCCCCCACATCTGCCCCGGGGCGGCCCTCTCCCGCGTCGAGGCCGGGATCGCCCTGCCCGCACTGTTCGCGCGCTTCCCCGGACTGCGGGCGGCCGTCGCGGACGAAGAGGTCCGCAGGCTCCCGGTGATGACGCAGAACGACATGGAGGCCTTCCCGGTCCTGCTGCACGGCTGAGAACCGGCCACCCGTCGGGCGCCGTCGTCCGTGGGATGCGGCGGCACGTCCTGCGGCCCGTGGCGCCCGTCAGCCCAGCGCGTCCGCCAGCGCGCTGTCCGCCGCGGCGCGCGACGCCTGCCACAGCGTGGTCACCGGCTCCCACACGTGGACCCCCGCGGGCATGCCCACCGTGGCCCCTGGGAAGGTGACGCCCGGATGGGAGGGGTCCGCAGCCACGGACAGGCTGCCGACGACATGGCCCTCGACGGCCGCCGGGTCAGCGGTGCGAACGGCGGCGTACGCCCGCTCGCCCCCGGCCAGTGCGTAGGGTCCGCTCCCGGCGGGCGGGACCGCCTCCGCGGAGCCGTCCAGGCCCCTGAAGGTGACCGTGGGGATCCGGTCCACCACGCAGTCCCGGGCGCCGTTGTTGGTGACGCTGACCCGGGCGACGTTCCGCTGTCCGCCGGGTTCGGCGTGCACTTCGAGGGCCTGCTCCCGGCAGGTCCCGAGACGGCTCGCGGAGCCGGCGGGCGCGGCGCCGGCCGTTGCCGGGGCGACGGCGCCGGTCAGGGCCAGGACGGCCGTCACGGAGAGCGCGTGGGCGAGTGCGGAGCGGAGGCGCATGGTGTTTCTCCCGTTGGATCGACAGCCTGCGGAAGCGGCCGGGCGGCCCTGCCGGTCGTGCGGCCGACAGGGACAGTGTGAACCGTATGACCCGGTCTCCGCGACAGATCAGACATATCGTTCCGGTGTGGGCGGTGCCGCCGCGGATCGCACGCGTGGAGCGTGGCGGGCCGTCCGGTGCTCGTCGAGCCGCGCCCCGCCCGGTGCTCGTCGAGCCATGCCCCGCCCCGCCCTGTGCGCCGTCACCGCGCCCGGAGCGTGGCCATCACCTCCCGGTCCGGCTGGAGCGTCAGCGAAGGCACCGGGCCGATGACGCCCGGGTCCACGTCCAGCTCGAAGCGGCGCGCCAGTACCGCCAGGATCAGCACCGCCTCGACCATCGCGAACCGGGTGCCCAGGCAGACCCTGGGGCCGCCGCCGAACGGGAACCAGGCGTACTCCGCGATGTCGTCGCCCTTCTCCGGATCCCAGCGCTCGGGCCGGAACTGCTCGGGCTCGGGGAACCACCGGGCGTCGCGTTGCGTCACCCACTGGCTGGTCCACACCCGGGTGCCTTCCGGCATCGGCACACCGCCGATGCTCGCGCCCTCCTTCGCGACACCGGTGACCAGCCAGATGGTCGGATAGAGGCGCAGGGTCTCCTTGACCACGGACTGGGTGTACGTCAGCCGTGCGAAGTCGTCGAAGTCCGGCTCCCGGTCGCCGAGCACCCGGTCCAGCTCCTCGGCGAGCGCGGTACGCACCCGCGGGTTGCGGGACAGCAGGTACCAGGCCCACACCAGCGTGGAACTGGTCGTCTCGTGGCCGCCGATGTACAGCGTGACCGTCTCGTCGCGTATCTCCCGGTCGGTGAGGTGGGCACCGGTCTCGTCGACCGCGGTCAACAGCCGGCTCAGCAGATCGGGCCGCTCGTCGCCGCCGTCGCGGTGACGGGCGACGACCCGGCCCACCTCCGCGTCGATGACCGCCGCGGCCTTCTTGATCCTGGCCCGCCCGGGTGTCGGCACCCAGTCCGGCAACAGAGCGCCGATCCCGGCGAACTCCTTGCCGATCTCCTGCTGCGCCACATCCATCGCCCGGCCCATCGCCTCGGCGTCGGCCGCCGTGTCGACGCCGAAGATGGTGCGCACCGCGATCCGCTGCGTCAGCGCCGCCATCTCCCTTTTGACGTCGATGCGTTCACCGCCCGACCAGGTGTCCGCCAGCTCCACCGTGCTGCCCGCCATCGTCGCCGCGTACGACCGCACCTGCTTGGGTCGTACGGAGGGCTGCACCAGCGACCGTTTCCGCCGCCAGTCCGTGCCCCGGGCGACGACCACTCCGTTGCCCATCACGGTCCGGAAGGCGATGCCCAGGGCCGGCTGGTCGAAGGAGCGCTCCGTCTCGGTGAGCAGCTCGCCGATGCAGTCCGGATCGGCTATGTACACACAGGAGTTGGGGCCGAAACGCCAGCCCACCATGTCCCCGTGGGAGCGCAGCCGCTCGAAGAAGGCGAGGGGGTTCTTTCCGAACTGCGGCAGGTTTCCGAGGAACGGCAGCCCCTTCGGGCCCGGCGCGATCCTGTGGCTCCGCGGCTCGGCAACGACGGCCGGGCCGGTCTCCGTGGACATGAGAGTCTCCGCTCCTTGTGGCGCACCCGACTCGGTGCGCGGCGACCTGACTTCAGTGGTACCGCCTGCCGTGGAACGTGCCATCGGCCTTGTGCGGTACGTGAGTTGTCGAGCCTAGCCGCGCGGTGCCGTCCCCGGGGGCGGGCGGGAGGCAGGGGTGGCGGAGAAGAGACGGTCCGCCACCGCCGGACGGGACCGGGCCCGTCCGGCGGTGCGGTTTCGCGGTGTGACGGGCCCCGGTCCGGGGCCCGTGCCGCGAGGTGTGCGGGTCAGACGCCCGGCGGAACCCGGGACGGACGGCCGCTGCCGCGGGTGAGGGAGTAGCCGAAGATCGCCGCGAGCGCGCCCAGGATCCCGCCTCCGACCGTCCACAGCCAGCGGTCGGTCCACCAGCCGGAGGCCCAGCCGTCCTCGGGCTCGCTGCCGAGCGAGACCTTGGACGAGGTGTCCTCGCCACCGTCCGCCGAGCCGTCCGAGGCCTGCTCGACGGAGGACACGCCGGGTACCAGCGGCTTGGCGAGCGTGCCGTCGACATCGGCGGATCCGCCCTTGTCGGCCGCCGTGATCTCGATCTCGGTCTGCACCGGAAGGCCGAGGTCGGCCGAGGGCAGATCGACGACCGTCAGACGTACGTAGTAGCTGCCCGGCAGCGGGTCGTTGGCCCACGGCTCGGACCAGGCGCGGACGGTCCGCAGCACACAGGTCAGCTCGACCGCCGTCGCGTCGGCGGCGGCCTTGCCGGTCTGGCGGCCGTACATGCAGGCCTGCCGGCGCCGCAGGCCGTCGTACACATCGACCTGCCAGGTCGACGCGCCGTGCCGGGCGGCGCTCTCGGGCAGGGTGATCTTCGCCTTGACGGTGGCCCGCTGGCCGGCGTCGGCGGGGAACACCCAGTAGAGGTAGTCGCCCGTGGACGCCCCGGCGGTGGCGCGCTGGTTCTGCTGGAGGGCCGTCGCCGTACGGAAGGTGGTGCCGGCCTCGGTGGGGCCTGCTCCGTCCTCGGAGGCGCTCGGGCTCGGGCTCGCCGACGGGTCGTCGGCCACCGCGGCGCCCGCCGAGGTCAGCAGGGCGAGCCCGGCGAGCAGCGCACCCGCGAACGCACGTGTCCTACGCATCATCAGTTGGTCCTCCAGACAGCGACGCGCCAGCGCGAGATCCAGCCGAAGAGCAGGCCCGCGATCAGTCCGGTGAGGATCAGCACGCCCAGCAGCCACCAGCCGCGGCCGAGGCCGAACGCCGCGGCGTCCGCGGCGGCGTCCGGGGCGTCCACCAGGTCCACGGTCAGCTCGACCGGCATACCGGGCGAGGTCTTCACCGAGGCGGGGGCCGAGAAGGAGTTGCCGACCTGGAGACACACGGTCTCGGCGGCCGGCTTGTCGTCGCCGTCCGCGCCGTCCACCTCGGCCTTCGGGTAGCGCAGGCCGGAGGAGATCGCGTCCGTCCGGCCGGTGCCCGACTCCGAGCCCCGCACGATCTCCCGGCCGTGCACGGTCAGGGCGCGCAGCAGCACGCCGTAGTCGTTGTTCACGGCGCGGTCGGCGAAGACGCTGACCGAGGCGCGCAGTTCCTGGCCGGGCAGCACATCGACCCGGTACCAGCGGTGCTCGCCGAACTTCTCGCGGTCGGTGTAGAGGCCGGGCTTGAGCTGTGGTGCCGAGGAGCAGCTGTCCGCGCCCTCGGTCGCCACCGGGGTGACGACGGGCTCCGCGGCCCGGTCGACCAACTGCTTCACACGGCCGGAGAGTTCATCGGTGTGCTGGACCGCGGTGTACGTTCCGCCGGTGGCCTCGGCGATACAGGTCAGCTGTTCCCGGATCTTCGCGTTGGGCACCAGGCCCAGGGTGTCGATGACGAGGTGGATGCCGCGGGCCGCGATGTCGCGTGCGACCTCGCACGGGTCGAGCGGGCCGCAGGTGTCCTCGCCGTCACTGATCAGCACGATCCGGCGGGTGGAGTCACCGCCCTTGAGGTCGTCGGCGGCGCCCAGCAGGGCCGGTCCGATCGGGGTCCAGCCGGTGGGGGCGAGGGTGGCGACCGCGGTCTTGGCCTCGGTGCGGTCCAGCGGGCCGACCGGGTAGAGCTGCCTGGTGTCCTTGCAGCCGACCTTGCGGTCGTTGCCCGGGTAGTCGGCGCCGAGGGTCCGGATGCCGAGCTCCACCTGCTCGGGCACCGCGTCCAGGACTTCGTTGAACGCCTGCTTGGCGGCTGTCATCCGGGACTGGCCGTCGATGTCACGGGTCCGCATGGAGCCGCTGACGTCGAGCACCAGCTCGACCTTGGGGGAGGCTTTGGCGGGGGCTTCGTCGGCGGCGGCGGGGAGCGCCGAACCGAGCCCGGCGGTCAGAGTGGCGAGCAGGATGCCCACCCCGACCGTCAGCCTTTTACTTATGATCATCGCCGGATAGTAGTGAAAATCGCTTCGCTACCCCAAACCGGTCCGGGGGCGGCCGTGAGACCGTCAGAAACCTCCGAGCAGTGGGCCCGAGGCCCGGTCCAGCACCGAACCGATCCGCTCCCAGGTTGCCAAGTCCCTTGTCAGGGGCGGAAGTCGGGGGCCCTCGCCGGTGCCCCAGCCGGCCGCGGTCGCGACCGGGTCGGCGCCGGTGGCCGCCGCCGCGGCCAGCGCGGCGGCGCCCATCGCGACCGGCTCGCCGCCGCCGGGCACGATCACGGGACGGCCGGAGAGCCGGCGTACCGTCTCCACCCAGGACCGCCCCTGCGCGCCGCCGCCGATCAGACGCAGCGGCCGGGCGGCCACCTCGGGATCGGCCGGGTCGAGGCCGCAGGCCCGCAGCAGCTCGTCGAGGGCGCGCAGTACGGTGACGACGGCGCCCTCGTAGGCCGCGCCGAGGAGCTGTCGCGGCGTGGTGTCGTGCCGGAGTCCGGTGAGCAGGCCGGAGGCGGTGGGCAGATCGGGGGTGCGTTCGCCGTCGAGGTAGGGCAGGAGCACCGCCTCGCCGCCGGGGGACGTGTCGTCGCGGTCCAGGCCGAGGAGTGCGGCGACCTTGTCCACGGCGAGCGTGCAGTTGAGGGTGCAGGCCAGCGGGAGGTAGGTGCCGTCCGCCGCGGCGAAGCCGGAGAGCGACGGTGAGGCGGGCCGGGTCCGGGAGGCGGCGAAGACCGTGCCGGAGGTGCCGAGGCTGAGGACGGGGTGGTCGAGGAGTCCGGCGCCGCCCAGCCCGAGGCCGACGGCGGCGCTCATGTTGTCCCCGGTGCCCGCCGCCACCGCGGTCGTGGTGGGCAGCCCGAGCGCCTCGGCCGCCTCGGCGGTCAGCGAGCCGACGCGGGTCGCGCCGGTCCGGGCCACCTCGGGCAGCAACGCCGCCTTCAGGCCGAGGAGTTCGAGGATCTCGGGGTCGTAGGTGCCGGTCGCGGTGGAGTACCAGCCGGTGCCCGAGGCGTCGCCGGGATCGGTGGCCGCGGCGCCCGCGAGCCGTTCGGTGAGGAAGTCGTGGGGTAGGCGCACGGCGGCGGTCGCGGCGGCGCTGTCCGGTTCGTTCTCCCGCAGCCACCGCCACTTCGACGCGGTGACGGCGGCCACCGGTACCGACCCGGTCCGCGCGGTCCAGGCGCCCGGTCCGCCGAGCGCCTCGGTGAGCGCGGCGGCCTGCGGGGCGGAGCGGGTGTCGTTCCACAACATCGCGGGGCGCACCGGGCGGCCCGACCGGTCGAGGGCGACCAGCCCGTGCTGCTGGCCGGCGATCGCGATGCCGGTCACGGCCGAAGCGGCGGCTCCGGACCGCGCGAGCCCGGCGGCGACGGCCTCGCGCAGGGCCTGCCACCACCCTTCCGGGTCGCTCTCGCGGGCCCCCGCCCTGCCGCTGACCACGTGCGGGGCGCGGCCGACGGCGAGCAGCCGTCCGTTCTCGGCGTCGACGAAGGCCGCCTTGGTGGACTGGGTGGAACTGTCCACACCGATGACGACGGTACGCGGCGGCATGGGCCCTCATTCCTGGCTGTGTACGGTACGAGATTTGATCGTGCGCAGAACAAATTACGTCAACCGGGGGCTGTCCGACAGTGATGCGTGGCGAGGGGTTACGCGTCCGCCGCAGCCCGTGCATCATTAGTCATGGCACTGAACAAATAAGGCCCGGTTGCCTCGACCGGCCCTGGGCCCGATGGCACCGAAGGCGGCCAGAAGATGACGGAACGCTTCACGCCCACCCCCGACGACAGGTTCACCTTCGGGCTCTGGACGGTGGGCTGGCAGGGGCGCGACCCGTTCGGTGACGCGACCCGCGCGCCGATCGACCCGGCCGAATCCGTGCGGCGCCTCGCGGAGCTGGGCGCGTACGGCGTGACCTTCCATGACGACGACCTGATCCCGTTCGGCTCGACGGACACCGAGCGCGAGGGGATCGTGAAGCGGTTCCGGCAGGCGCTGGACGCGGCCGGGATGGTCGTCCCGATGGCGACGACCAACCTCTTCACCCACCCGGTGTTCAAGGACGGCGCGTTCACCGCCAACGACCGCGACGTACGCCGCTACGCGCTGCGCAAGACCCTCCGCAACATCGACCTCGCCGTCGAGCTGGGCGCCACCACCTATGTGGCCTGGGGCGGTCGCGAGGGCTCCGAGTCCGGCGCCGCCAAGGACATCCGGGTCGCCCTCGACCGTATGAAGGAAGCCTTCGACCTGCTCGGCGACTACGTCACCGAGCAGGGCTACGACCTGAGGTTCGCCATCGAGCCCAAGCCGAACGAGCCGCGCGGGGACATCCTGCTGCCGACCATCGGTCACGCCCTCGCCTTCATCGAGCGCCTGGAGCGCCCGGAGCTGGTCGGCGTCAACCCGGAGACCGGGCACGAGCAGATGGCCGGGCTGAACTTCCCGCACGGCATCGCGCAGGCGCTGTGGGCGGGCAAGCTCTTCCACATCGACCTGAACGGCCAGTCGGGCATCAAGTACGACCAGGACCTGCGCTTCGGCGCGGGCGATCTGCGCCAGGCGTTCTGGCTCGTCGACCTGTTGGAGACGGGTGGTTACGCGGGCCCGCGCCACTTCGACTTCAAGCCGCCGCGCACCGAGGACCTCGACGGCGTCTGGGCGTCGGCCGCGGGCTGCATGCGCAACTACCTGATCCTCAAGGAGCGCGCCGCCGCGTTCCGCGCCGACCCGGCCGTGCGGGAGGCGCTGCGTGCGTCCCGGCTCGACGAACTGGCCCGCCCCACCGCACAGGACGGCGTGACCGGGCTGCTGGCCGACCGGTCGGCGTTCGAGGAGTTCGACGTGGACGCGGCCGCGGAGCGGGGGATGGCGTTCGAGGCCCTGGACCAGCTGGCGATGGACCACCTGCTCGGGGTCCGCTGAGCCGGTGGCACGCGGGACACGGGAGGCCGGACGAGCGGCCTCCCGTGTCCGCTCAGCCCGCTCCGCCGCTCGCGTACGCCACCGGGTCCGCCAGCACCTTTGTCAGCACCAGCGCCGCCCCGCCCCGTGCCGCGTCACCCGCGACGGACGAGGCGCGCAGCCGCCCGCCACCCGGGGACCAGAGCCCCGACACCACACGGCCGGTCAGTTCCTCGTCGGCGGGCGGCGACAGCCACGGCATCAGGTTCCGGTAGATCCCGCCGAGCACCACCGCGTCCGGGTCGAGCAGATTCACCGCCCCGGACAGCACCCGCCCCAGCATCCGGCCGGCCTCCGCGACCGCGGCCACCGCCCGTTCGTCCCCCGCCCGGGCACGCCGTTCCAGCTCGGCCACCCCGGCCCCGCCGCCCGGCTCGCCTACCCCGGCGGCCCGCAGGAGCGCCGTCTGTCCCGCGTACTGCTCCAGACAGCCGCGCGATCCGCACCGGCACTCCGGTCCCTCGGCGTCCACCACCACGTGCCCGATCTCTCCGGCGAACCCATGCGCGCCGCGCAGCAGTTCACCGCCGATCACCAGGGCGCCGCCGACACCGATCTCGCCCGTCAGATAGAGGAAGCTGCGGACCGCGTCGAGCCCGCCGAACCACAGCTCGGCCAGCGCCGCCAGATTGGCCTCGTTCTCGGAACGCACCGGCAGCGCCGCACCGCCGGGTCGCTCGGCGGCGAGCGCCGCGGCGAAGAGTTCATCGGCCGGAACCCGGTTCCAGCCCAGGTTCGGCGCCTGTCGCACCGCGCCGCCGGAAACCAGCCCGGGCAGTGCGAGCGTCACCCCCACCGGGAACAACTCCTGCTCGCGCGCCGACTCCAGGGTGCGCGCGGCGATCCCGGCCGCCCGCGCCAGGACCTCGGCCGGTGGTGCGCCGCGATTGTCGAGGTGCTCGGTGAGCCGCACCCGTCCGGTGCCCGCCAGGTCGACGACGCACACCGAGACGTAGTCGATGTTGACCTCCACACCGAGCCCGGCGGGCCCGGTGCGCGCCACCTTGAGCGCGGTCCCGGGGCGGCCCGCCTGCCCGCTGAAGGTCTTGCCGGACTCGGTGAGGAAACCGATGCCGAGCAGCTGCTCGACGAGCGAGGAGACCGCGGCCCGGGTCAGTCCCACCCGCGCGGCGACCGTGGCCCTGGTCGCCCCGCCCTCGGCCTCGTCGCGGACGGCCCGCAGCACCAGGCTGAGGTTGCTCCGGCGCACGGTGTCCTTGTCGGCCTTGGGCCCCAGCGGTGTGACGTTGCTCTTCATGTCGGAGCCGAGCCTATGCGATCCCCTGTGCGGCTTCCCGGTGCGATCGCCTTCCGCGATGCCCCGGACCCCGCTCAGAGCGCGCAGCGGAATCCGCCGTGGCCCGTCGTGCTGTCCGGGGTGTTGTAGGTGCGGGCGGCCACCCGGTAGCGGGTGCAGTAGGAGCTGTGGCAGAGGTAGGAGCCGCCGCGCAGTACCCGGTTCTCGCCGGCCGGTGGCCCGGCGGGATCGACGCGGGTGGGCGGGCGGTCGGCGAGGTGCCAGTCGGTGCTGAACCGGTCGGCACACCACTCCCACACATTGCCCGAGGTGTTGTACAGGCCGAAGCCGTTGGGCGGGAAGGAGTTGACGGGGGCCGTGGAGAGGATGCCGTCCTCGCCGGTGTTGCGCACGGGGAAGTCGCCCTGCCAGATGTTGCAGCGGTGCCTGCCCCGGGGGTGAGTTCGTCGCCCCACGGATAGCGGGCCCGGACCAGTCCGCCGCGGGCCGCCTTCTCCCACTCGGCCTCGGTCGGCAGCCGCTTGCCGGCCCATCGGGCGTAGGCCGTCGCGTCGTGCCACGACATATGGACCACGGGGTGATTCCGGCGGTCGCCGACCGAGGTCCCGGGCCCCTCGGGCGCCCGCCAGCACGCACCGCTCACCGCTCGCCACCAAGGGGCGCCGGGGACGATGCCGGGCAGCACCGCGTGCCGTGCCCGCGTGGGTACGAAGGAGCCGAACACATAGGACCAGCCGATGAGTTCGGCCTCGGTGCGGTAGCCCGTGGCCTTCACGAACGCGGCGAACCGGGCATTGGTCACGCACGTCGCGTCGATGTGGAACGGGCTGACGGCGACCTCCCGTACCGGCCCCTCACCGTCCGCCGCGAACCCGTCCTCGTCCTCGCCGCCCATCAGGAAGGGGCCGCCCGGGACGGCGACCATGCCCCGAAGGACATCGGCCGGCCGGCGCGGGGGGACGGCGAAGTCCGCGGGCGGAGGGCAGGGCGAGCCGTCCGGCGGCGGGGTGGCGGGCGTGGAGTCCGTCGGGGCGGCGGCCGGGACCGTCGTGTCCGCCCGGGACGGTCCGCAGCACGCGTTCATCGTGACGCTCCGCTGGTGAGGGGCGAGCCGTCCCCGGTGACGCCGCCGGCGACAGGCCGGTCGTCGAGCAGCCCGGCCAGTTCCTGCCCGGTGGTACGCAGCAGCAGGGCCACCCCGCCGAGCGCGGCCGCATCGCCGCTGAGCGCGGAACCGCGCACCTCGACGGTGCGGGGCGCGGTCGGCAGGGACAGGGCGGCGAGCTGTTCCCGGATCGGGGCGAGGACGAGTTCGTCCAGGGAGGCCGGTTCACCACAGATCACGATGCACTCGGGATCGACATGTGCCGCGAGGGCCGCGAGGACCCGCCCGGCGGTGACGGCCGCGCCGCGGAACACATCGGCGACCTCGGGCTTGCCCGCCGCCGCGAGCGCGACCATCTCCTCGGCGTCCTCGACCACCACGCCCCGGTCGGCGCAGGCCGCGAGCAGCGCGGGAAGGCTGATGAGCCCCTCCAGACAGCCGCGGCCACCGCAGTGGCAGGGCTTTCCCTCCGGATCACAACTTGTGTGGCCGATCTCGCCGGCCGCGCCGTGGGCGCCGCGCTCCAGCCGGCCGTTGACGACGAGACCCCCGCCGACCCCCTGGGACCACCCCAGGTAGACGGTGTTGTCGAGGCCGCGGGCCGCGCCCCAGGTGACCTCCGCGAGCGCGGCGAGTCTGGAGTTGTTGTCGGTGAGCACGGGGGCGTCGAAGTGCCGGCCCAGCTCGGCGGCGACATGACCGGCGAACGGCGTCATGTTGTGCGGATCGCCGGAAGCCGGATTCTGGACGAATCCGGGGAGCCCGAGGCCGATGCCCTGGACCGGAGCGAGGCTGATGTTCTCGCGCCGTACCAGCTCCTCCACGGCGGCGATGGCCTGCGTGGCCCGCTCGGCGGCGCCGCTGTCCGCCGGGGCGGGGGCGCTGTACCGGCCGACGATCTCATGGGCGCAGTTGGCGACGACCACGTGGATCCGGTGACGCTGGAGGTCGATGCCGATCAGCTCGGCACCGCGCGCGTTGAGCGTGATCCACACCGTCCACTGGACGGCGACCGCGCCCGACGGCGTGGTGCTGGAACCGGCGAGCGGCACGCTGAAGGTGCACGGCACCCGGGGCGCGGCCGCCAAGGTGACGGTGCGCGCCACCGCCGGGGCAGCGACCGGAGCGCAGCGGATCATGCTGGACTTCCGGCTGCCGGACGGGACCGCGCTGTTCCCCGTACGAGTAGAGGTCGCCGTGTCGTGACCGGGGCCGGTTCGTTCGCGGCGGAGGAGCCCGCCGCGAACGAACCGGCCGCGTGAGGCACCGGAACGCCCGGCACTCAGGCCTTCACGCCGCGCTCCTTCAGCATGTCCGCCATGAGCGCGATCTCCGACTGCTGGCCCCGCACCATGCCCGCCGCCAGGTTCCGGATCGCATCCGTGTCCGCGGAGCCGGCCGCGGCCTGAGCCATCTCGGCGCCGGCCCGGTGGTGCGCGGTCATCAGCTTCAGGAACAGCACCTCGGCGTCCTTTCCCTTCGCCGCCCGCAGCCTGTCGAGCTCGGTGTCGGTCGCCATGCCGGGCATCAGCGAACCGTCGCCCCTCGGTGTGAAGGTGTGCCCCATCCACTCCATGGGCGGAGCGGAGGAGGACTTCGCCCGGCCCCACATCTCCAGCCAGCCGAGCATCATGCCGCGCTGGTTGGCCTGCGTGTTGATGATGTCGTACGCGAGCCGGCGCACCGCCTCGTCGGACGTGCGGTCCCGGACGATGAACGACATCTCGACCGCCTGCTGATGGTGGATCGACATGTCACGGGCGAACCCGACGTCCACCGAGGCGTCCGAGGGCGCCGCCGAGGCGGCGGCGGAACCCGCGGCGGACGCGGAGCCGGCGGACGAGGACGGCCGTACGAGCATGAGCACGACCAGGCCCAGCGCCAGCAGCAGCACCACACCGCCGGCCAGCACCATCGGGCGCGGGGAACGGATCGCGGACGTCACTGGGCGACCCCACCCGTGCAGGCCGCGCCGGGCTCCGGGGTCTGCGGGCCCTGCACGTACTTGGTGAAGAACTGCCCGACGCGTGCGTCGGCGGCGCCGGTCACCGTCACCTGCTTGCCCCAGGCGCTGAGCATGAGCGGGGCGGCCTGGTCCTCGACCGGGCTCATCAGCGAGTACGGCGTCGACTCGACGCGTTCACGGAGCTTCTCGATGTCGGCCGGCTTCGCCTTGCTCGTGTACGTGACCCAGACCGCGCCGTGCTCCAGGGAGTGGACGGCGTTCTCCTTCGGTATCGCCTTGGTGTAGACGTCGGCGTTGCAGTTCATCCAGACCGGGTTGTGATCGCCGCCCACCGGCGGGTTCATCGGGTAGTCGACCTTCTTCTCGACATGGTCCTGGGTGAGCTTGCCCCAGGTCCGCTCGCCCTTCACCGGTGAGGACTTGGCCTCGACCTCGGCCTTCTCCTTGTCGTCGGCGGCGGACATCAGATAGCCGCCGCCCGCGACGAGCGCCGCGACCACGGCGACGGAGGCGGTGATGGTGATGATGCGGCTGCGCCGCTCGCGGGCCCGCTCCTTGCGGCGGGCCTCCTCCAGCTTGGCGCGGCGTGCGGAGGCAGAGGCGTTCTGCTGCTTGGCGGATGCCATGGGGAGTCCTTCGGTTCAACGGAATTGTTCGGGTCGAGGGCATGCGGAGTCCGTTCCCCGGGTGTCCCGGGGAACGGGGGCCTGCCTCTAGATCCGCTGAACCTGCAGACGGAGATGGTCGACTTCCCGCACGGCGTCGTTGGACGGGCCGCGGATGGCGGCCGCGCCGGTCAGCGGGGCGACCGGAACGGTGACGGTCGTACCGGGGAGGGCCGCGGGTGCGCCCTGGCCCGGCAGCACGACCGGGGTCGAGTGCTCGGAGGTCCCGTGGCAGGAGCTGCCCATGCCCCGGTCCTCGGGGGAGTCGGCCACCACGATCCGCGCGAGCGCCTGCTGCGTGGGTGTGATGGTCCGGGCGACGGTCGCCGGCCGGTCGCCGGAGGCGGCGTGCGCGGCCGGGGCCGTGATCGAACAGCACGAGACCATGGCGACGAGCACGAACAGCCAGCCGAACACGGCCGACGCGCAGGTGCCCTGCGTCCGTCGGCGCGCCTTTTCGCTCAGCCCGGTCATCCCGCCATCGTACGCGGTGTGTGAAGTTTCAATGAGGGGGTGGAGGGAGCGGATGCCGGGCGAGTGCCCCCTCGCACGATCGTCCGTGCGAGGGGGCATCTGGGTGTGCGGCAGCAGCCGGTCGCTACGGGGCCGCCCCGGCCCCGGTCCGCTCTTCCGCCTTCTGCTCCGCCGTCTTCTCCTCGTTCGGACCGAGCCTGGCGAACACGGCCGCGAGGACCACCGCGGCCAGCGCCCCGGCCGCGACACCGCTGCCGAAGACCGTGCGGGCCCACACCGGCAGGTCCGCGTACATCTCCGGGGCGAAGACCGGCAGCAGACCGACACAGAGCGCGAGCGCGACCACGATGCCGTTGGTGCCGTGACCGAGGTTCTCGCGGCTGAGCATGCCGAACCCCATCGTCGCGATCACCGCGTAGATGATCAGCCCCGCGGCGCCGACCACCGGTTCCGGAATGGCGGCGAGCAGCCGGGTGAGCGGCGTGATCAGACCGCACACGATGAGCAGCACCCCCGCACCCGCCGTGACGAACCGGCTGCGCACCCGGGTGAGCTGGACGATGCCGATGTTCTCGGCGCTCGTCACCATCAGCGACGTACCGAAGACCCCGGCGCCCAGCGAGGTCACCGCGTCGGCCCGCGAGATCCGGGGGACGTCACGGGCGGCGTCCGGCGTCCGGCCCACGGCCTCGCTGTTGAGCACGGTCTGGCCGGTGGCCTCCGCGAGCGAGGCGAGCGCGAAGACCAGCAACGGCACGGCGGCCAGCAGATCGAAGTGCGGGGTGCCGTACGGGAACGGGTCGGGCAGCGCGAAGGTGCTGCCGTGCGCCATCTGGAACGCCGTACCGCTGACCGCGGCGACGAGGGTGCCGCCCGCGAGGCCGAACAGCACCGACATCTGCCGCCACACGCCCCGCATGACGAGGAAGAACAGCGCGGTGATGCCGAGCGTGGCGAAGCCGAGCCCCGGCCCCGAGGCGATCATCGGCGCGGTGATCTTGATCATGTTGATGCCGATCAGGACCACCGTGGTGCCCATCACCAGCGGGGGGAAGAACCGCACCAGACGCCCGTACAGCGGCAGTACGAGAATCAGGAACACCGCGGCGATCAGCACCGAGCCGGACGCGGTGGCCGGGCCGTGCTCCTTCGCCACCTGGAGGAAGATCGCCACCGCCGCCCCGCCCGGCAGCATCAGGAACGGGAGCCGGGCGCCGATGCGCAGCGCCCCGACCCCCAGCGACTGCAGCAGCGCCCCGACACCGCACAGCACCAGCGTCGCGCTGAGCAGTGACGCCGTCTGTGCGGCCGTCAGCGAGAGCGTGGTGCCGATCAGGATCACCGAGGAGACGGGGGCGGCGATCCCGGCGAGCAGATGCTGGAACGCCAGGGGTGCCAGCCGGGGGAGGGGAAGCCGCTCGTCGACCGGTGCGACGGACACGACCGGTGCGACGGGGGCGGCGGTGTCGGGGACGGGGGAGGCCATGGTCCGGCTCAGCCCTTCGGGACGTCGAGCCAGGGGAGCTCCTGGGCCGAGTAGCGGTAGGAGCGGAACACGGCGTTGGGCTCCGACGGGAACAGCTTGCGCACTTCTTCTTCCTGGTAGCCGCCGAAGAACGGCACGATGTACTCCCAGCACAGGTATCCGTCCGCGGTCACCTCGAAGAGGCGGCCGGCCGGTGAGTCCGTGATGAGCGTGTTGCCGTTGGGCAGACGCTGTGCGCTGCCCATGAACGGGGCGAAGAACGACTCGCGCGCAGGGTCGTGGTACTCCCAGGCAATGGTGCCACCGGCACGCTCGATCTCGATGACCCGGCTGAAGGGGACGTCCCAGTGCGGGCGGAAGACGCCGTTGTCGAAGACCAGGAAGTTGCCGTTCTCCAGCTCCGTCGGGCAGTGCTGCTGCGATACGACACCGGGCTCGCTGCGCCAGATGATCTCGCCGGTCGCACGGCTGATGACGACGACGGCCGAGACGGAGCGGAAGCTCGCCAGGATGTTGCCGTCGCCGGTCGGCAGCACGCTGTTGATCAGCGGGTAGTGCTCGCGCGAGTAGTCGGGGTGCAGCGGGAACGCCTCGCGGTCCAGGTGCTCGGAGACCTTCCACTCCCACACCGTGCCGCCCCCGGCGTCCACCTCCACGATGGTGTCGGCCCACACCGTGCCCCCGGGCTCCGAGCCGGGCACCCCGCCCCTGACCGCGGCGGCGGCCTCGCCGGTCAGCGGCTCCAGGGCGGAGTAGAGCAGACGGCCGTCGCCGTAGTGGTACGCGTCGTGGTGCTGGTAGCGGTCGCGGTGTTCGCGGACCACCGTGCCGTCCGGGGTGATCTCCTGCATGATCCCGCCGCGGTACTTGTGCCACATCGGGAAGAGAGCCGGCTCGTCCGGGAGGACACCGCTGTACGCCAGGTTGCCGTTGGGCAGGATCCGGGCGTGCCGGCCAGGGCGGTAGGGGAGGTTCCACCGGTGGACGACCTCGCCGCGCATGTCGATGAGATACACCTCGCCGCTGCCGGTCAGCGGGGCGAAGAGGGTGTATCCGCCGTAGCTGGCGTCCTCGTCCAGGGCCATGAGTCCGGTGCCGCGGCGTCGTCGCTGGTTCTGGTCCACGAGGGGCATGGATCGGTCCTCCCGGTTAACTTTTTTAGGTGGGACTTAAAAGATTAACCGGCCCGGTAGGCTGCTCTCCGCCCCGCCGGTTGTGGTGTGCGGCACTCGGGACACGGAGTGAGTGAGATGAGCGAGGCGGACATCCCGCTGGTCGGCCCGGGAATTCGCCGACGGCGCCGCGCCCTGGAGATGACCCTCGCGGAGGTCGCGCGGCGGGCCGGACTCTCGGTCCCCTTCCTGAGCCAGATCGAGAACGGCCGCTCCCGGCCGAGCATGGGCTCCCTCCAGCGGATCGCCGACGCACTCGACACCAGCGCGGTCCAGCTGCTGTCCGCGGCGGAGGCCCCGCGCCCCGTCGACGTGGTGCGCCACGGCTCCGCCGCCGTGCGCGAGACCGGGGCCCCGGGCGAGAGCGACGGCCGGATGCGCCCACTGGTCCGGGGCCATCAGCGGCTGCACGCCCTGGAGTTCACCGGTGCGCACGACTGGGGGCGGGAGTTCCGGCACCGCAACGACGAGATCCTGTACGTCGCCGACGGCTCGGCGGAGGTCGAGGCGGACGGCAACTTCTACCGCCTCGAACGGGGCGACACGCTCTACTGCGCGGGCGGCCTCGTCCACCGGTGGCGGCCCATCGAACCGGACACCAGGGTCCTCGTGGTCGGTATCGCCGATCATGTCCAGGCGACGGACGAGCAGGCGGGCTGACGCGCGGGCCCGCCGGTGCGCGGCGGGCTCCGGTGGCTTCCGCCCCCGTGCGAAGATGCGTCCATGCCGTACCTGGTGCCGCCCCACCTCCCTCCGGGTCGCCTCGCGGACTCCGCCCAACCGGCTCTGCCCGTCACCGACGACCTGCTCCTGCGGCCGTGGCGGCGGGAGGACGCACCGGCTGTCCTCGCCGCCTTCTCCGATCCGGCGATCCAGCACTGGCATCTGCGCCGGGCCGACAGTGAGGACGAGGCGCGCGACTGGATCGAGCAGTGGCGGGACGCCTGGTACGGCGAGACCGCGGCCCACTGGGCCGTCGTACGCCCCGGGGGAGCGGGCGACGGGACCGGGGACGTGCTCGGCAGGGTCTCGCTCCGCTCCCTGATCCCGGAGATCGGGCAGGCGGAATGCGCCTACTGGGTGCTGCCGGCCGCCCGCGGACGGGGTGTGGCGCCCCGGGCCGTTTCGGCGCTCGCGCACTGGGCCTTCGACGAGATCGGGTTCGAGCGGCTCGAACTCGCGCACTCCGTGCTGAACGAGGCGTCATGCCGGGTCGCGGCCAAGACGGGCTTCGCCCTGGAGGGCACCCGGCGCCACTCCCACCTGCACACCGACGGCTGGCACGACATGCATCTGCACGCCAGGCTCCGCGGGGACGAGCCGAGCGGCTGACCGCGACGGACGCGGCGCCGGCCGTGCGCGTCGCCCTCGCGCGGCCCCGCTCCTCAGTCCCGCTCGACGTCCACCTCGGTGAGCCGCGCGTACCGTCCGGGATCGGTGCGGCGGATGCGCAGCGCCACCACGAACCCGGCCGCCAGCGGTACCAGTAGCGCCGTGTTGACCGCCCCCGTGCGCCCGGTGAGCAGATCGAAGTGGAGCGTCGCGAGCACCGACAGGACCGCGAGACCCACGAAGGCCGTCAACGGCGCGACCGCGACCCGCCAGACCGACATGCCGCACCGGTCGCGGCGGAAGAAGAAGCAGACGGCGAGTGCGGCCAGCGCCTGCATGATCATGATGCCGAGGACGCCGGTGCTGTTGGTCCACAGGAAGATCTCCGAGTAAGGATCCGCACCGATCAGCGCACCGCCCACCACGATCACCAGGCCGAAGCCGGTCTGCGCGACGACCGCCGTCACCGGTGAACCCTGCCGGGGCGACACCCGGCCCAGCCGGCGCGGCAGCAGACCCTCGCGGCCCAGGGCGTAGAGGTACCGGGCCGCGGCATTGTGGAAGGCGAGGGTGGCGGCGAACGCGCTGACCACGATCAGCACATGCATGGAGTCGGCGAGCCACGGGCCGACGAACCGGTCGGCCGCGTGGAACGTCAGCTGCGGGCCGTCCGACGACCGGGCCATCGCGACCGACTCGTCCGTGCCGAAGCTGCCCATCAGGATCCACACCCCGACGGCGTAGAACAGCGCCAGGAACCCGATCGCGACAAAGGTGGCGCGGGGCACCGTGCGCTCCGGGTCGCGTGCCTCCTCGGCGTAGATCGCGGTTGCCTCGAAGCCCGTGAACGCGCCGATGACCAGGACGAACATCCCGGCCATACCGCCGGAGGAGGCCAGCACGGACGGATCGAAGGACGTGAGGTCCAGGGCGGCGGTGCCCCGGTCCGCCAGCACCCCGACGTCCATCACCAGCAGCACCAGGACCTCCAGGACCAGTGCCACCCCCAGCACCTTCGCGCTCAGCGTGACCCGGAGCCAGCCCAGCACCCCGGTGCCCAGCACACAGAGGGTCGACAGCGGCCACCAGGGCAGCTCCGCGCCGGTGAGATCGCTCAGCGTCGTCGAGGCGAAGTAGCCGAACCCGGCGGCGACACCCGGGGCGACCAGGTTGTACGAGAGCGTCGCCAGGTAGGCGGTGGCGACGCCGAGCGCCCGGCCGAGACCTCGGGCGACGTACGCGTAGAAGGCTCCGGCATTGCGTACGTAGCGGCTCATCGCGGTGAACCCGGCGGCGAACAGCACCAGCAGCGCGCCGGAGACCAGATAGCCGAGCGGGGTGCCCGGACCGCCGATGCCGATGGCGAACGGTGCGACACCGGCCAGCACGGTCAGCGGTGCGGCCGCCGCCACGACGAAGAAGACCAGATCGAAGGTGCCGATCTGCCCCTTGGCCAGGCGCCCGGCCGGACCGCCGGACGGCGGGGCGGCGTTCGGGCGGTCGGAGGAGGGGGAGGCGGGGGAGGCGGGCGGCGGGACGGCCGTCGAGGGGTGCGTCATCGATGGTTCCTCAGGTGCGAACGGGCGACTGGACGCCGAAGGTGATGCCAGCACCAGACATGGGTCAGCGCAAAAGACCAGTTCAGGGCGTCCGGATCGGGCGAGGCGCTCAAGCTATCTGGTATACCGAATACCAGGCAAGGGTCTGTGGAACCTTTCCGGAATCTGCGATGATCACGGCACGGGAGTCGGAAGAGACCGGCTCGGACGGGCAGGAAGCGAGTCCATGAGCAGCAGCCGAACCGCCGGCCCCAACACCACCGGCACCATCGGTGCGGCACATCAGTCCCTGCGTGACCAGGTGTACGTGGAGCTGCGTGAGAGGATCATCGACGGCCGCCACCCCTCCGGGCACCGGATCGTCGAACGGGAACTCGCGGACGAGCTGGGGGTGTCCCGTATCCCCGTACGGGAGGCCATCCAGCGGCTGGAGACCGAGGGTTTCATCGCCGTCCAGGCGCGCAGGGGCGCCTTCGTCGCCCCGCTCGGCCCGGCCGAGGCCGCGGACTTCTTCGACATCCGCGAACGCCTGGAGGCACTGGCGGCCTCGCTGGCCGCCCGGCGCGCCGACCCTGCCGGACTGCGCACCCTGGAAAGACTCCTGGACCGCGCGCGCCGCGTCGCGGACTCCTCCCGCCGGACCCGCGAACTGGGCTCGGTCCACGCCGACTTCCACCAGCAGATCGTCGTCATGTCCGGCAATCCGCTGCTCCAGGGCCTGATGGCCCCGCTCGACGGCCGGTTGCGCCGGCTCTTCAGCCTCACCTCCGAGCCGGGCGACGGTCCCGTGATGTGCGGCGAGCACGAACTGCTCTACGAGGCGATCAGGAACGGCGACGCGGAGGCGGCGGAACGGATCGCCCGCACCCATGTGGCCGGGACGCGCGAGACCGCGATGCAGATGCTCGCCGTCGCCACCGCGGCCACCGATGAACCGACGGACCCCGGCTCCCGGCGCCGGCCCTGACCAGGACGACCGTCCCGCGCGCGATGTCGCGCACCACCGAAGGAGATCCCGCCCCATGGCGACGCCCGCCCCCGCCCGCCCCCATGTCCTGTTCACCGCCGTCCGCTGCCTCGACGGCCGCACCCGTGACCTGCTGGTCTCCGACGGCCGGATCGCCGCGTACGACCCGGTGGAGCCGCCCGACGGCTGTGCGACCGTGGACGCCGCGGGAGCGCTCGCCCTGCCCTCGCCCGTCGACGCGCACATCCACCCGGACAAGTCGACCTGGGGCGGGCCCTGGCTGAGCCGCGAACCCGCCGGGACGCTGCGGGACCTGATCGAGGGCGACGTACGGGCCAGGACCGCCTTCACCACTCCGGTGGAGGAGCGGGTCGGGGCGCTCATGGACCGGGCCATCGCCCACGGCACCCGCGCGATGCGGGCCCATGTGGATGTCGCCCCCGTCCACGGCCTCTCCGGGGTGCACGGGGTGCGGGCGGCGGCCGACGCCCGCAAGGACCTCCTCGACGTCCAGATCGTCGCCTTCCCGCAGCTCGGTCTGTTGAGCGAGCCCGGCACCGCCGAACTCATGGAGCAGGCCCTGTCCGAGGGCGCCGACGTCGTCGGCGGCCTCGACCCGGTCGGCATCGACGCCGACATGGACGGCCAACTGGACTTCGTGTTCGGGCTGGCCGCCCGCAAGGGTGTACCGCTCGACATCCATCTGCACGACGGCGGGCCCGACGGGCTGCGCCAGGTCGCCGAGATCGCCCGGCGCACCGTCGCCGCCGGGATGCAGGGACGCGTCACCCTCGGCCACGCCTTCGCCGTGGCCGAGCTCGAAGGCGCCGAACGCGACCTCGTGGCCGTGCAGTTGGCCGATTCGGGCGTCTCCCTGGTCACCTGTGCGCTGGGCGGCGACCCGGTCCTGGACCCCGCACGGCTCACCCCGCACGGTGTGCGGGTCGCCGTCGGCTCGGACGGGGTGCGCGATGCCTGGACGCCGTTCGGTGACGGCGACATGATCGCCCGCGCCCATCTGCTCGCCTACCGGACGGACGCCCGCACCGATGCCGAACTCGTCGCCTGCTACGAGGCGGTGGCCCAGGGCGGCGCTTCTCTGCTCGGTCTGCCCGCCTCCCGGCTGGAGCCCGGCGACCCGGCCGACTTCGTCCTGGTGGCGGCCGGTTCACTGCCCGAGGCCGTCGTGGACCGTCCGGTCCCCGCCGTGGTCGTACGTGCCGGCCGGGTCGTCGCCCGCGAGGGCCGGCTGGTCTGAGGCGTACCGGACCGGTCAGCCCCGGTCGAGCGCGCGGTCGGTGAGGGAGCCCGCGCAGCCGGTGTACCGGGCGGGGTCGGTCAGCTCACCCAGGTCGAGGCCAGCGAGTTCGGGCTCCTCGTCGAGCACGTCGGCAAGCACGTCGGCCAGGTCCGTGGTCTCCGCGCGGGCCCGGTCGGCGGCGTTGAGCAGGACTTCCTCGGCACGTCTGCGGCCGATCCGTTCGGCGAACACGGCGGCCAGCCGCTCCGAGACGATCAGCCCGTCGGTGAGCTGGAGGTTCTCCCGCATGGCATAGGGGACCACGCGCAGCGCGCCGGTGAGTTCGGCGGCGTGGTGCGCGGCCCCGCCCACCAGTCGCAGCAGATCGCGCAGCGGCTCCCACTCGGCGTGCCAGGCCCCGGCCGGCCGCTCGTCCTCGGCGGCGAGCGAGCCGTACAGCGTCGCCGCCAGTCCCGGGGCACGACGGGCGGCCGCCGCGATCAGTGTGGCGTGCACCGGATCGGCCCGGTGCGTCGCGGCGGACGGATCGTCGCTGTGTCCCTCGGTGATCTCGCCGATCTCGGTTCGGGACAGAGTGAGCACATCGGCCGCCATCTTCCCGAGCGCACCGGCCGTGAACGCGAGCGCGCCCGCCAGGTCGGCGACCGGGGTGCGCAGGGTGTGCCACGGCAGCAGCGGTTCGGCGAGACCGAGTTCGCCCGCGTACGCCTGGACCAGGGGCAGTCCGGGGTCGATCCCGTCCACGTCCTCGGCCGGCGCGTACGCCTCGAAGGCGGCCAACGTGCCTGCCACACCGCCGAGTTGCGCGGGAAGCGACTCCCGTACGGCCGAGAGCCGGTCCCTCGCGTCGAGGATCAGTGACCGCCACCCCGCCGCCTTGAGCCCGAAGGTGGTCGGCGCGGCGTGCTGGGCGAAGGTCCGGCCGGCCATCGGGGTGTTGCGGTGTGCGACCGCGAGCCGCGCCACCGCGTCCGCGCTCCGTGCCAGGTCGTCGAGGAGCGGTGCCAGGGTCCGCGCGGCGACGAGCATGGCGGCCGTGTCGAGGATGTCCTGGCCGGTCGCGCCCCGGTGCACGTACGGCCGGACGTCCGGCTCCACCGCGGCGGCGAGGGCCATGGCCAGCGGGCCGACCGGATCGCCGCCCGCGCGTGCGTGCAGCGCCAGGTCCCGTACGTCGAAGCGGTCCGCGTCGGCCGCCGCCGAGGTCACCGCCCGCCCCGCCTCGGCGGGGGCGAGCCCGCATGCGGCCTGGGCGCGGGTGAGCGCCGCCTCGGCGTCGAGCATCGCCTGCAGAAGGGCGCTGTCGCCGGTGGTCGTCTCGGCGGGGGAGCCGGCCCGCCCCGGGGCCAGCAGTCCGGCGTCGCTCTCGTGCATCGGCTGAACTCCAGGAGACCCCGGGGCCACTCGGCCCTAGCCTTCGCTGCCGGTCCGGTGGATGCCGAACACCGCGCCCTGCGGGTCCCGGACGACCGCGATCCGCGGGCCGTCCGGGATGTCCGTCGGAGGCATCAGCAGTTCGCCGCCGGCCCCCTGGGCCGTGGCGGCCGTCGCGTCGACATCCGTCACGGCGAAGTACGGCAGCCAGTTCGGCGGCGCCTCCGGCGGGAACCCGTCGTCCATGATCAGCATCCCGCCGAAGTCCTCACCGGCCACGCCCCACTGGGTGTACTGCTCGGACGCGGTATTCACCGTCCACCCGAAGACCGCGGGATAGAAAGCGAGCGCCGGGTCGGCCTCACGGGTGACGAGCTCCACCCAGCCGAGTGCGCCGGGCTCGTTCAGCTGCTCGGCACCGGCGAAGGCGCGCTTCTGCCACAGCGAGAACACCGCGCCGGACGGATCGGTGACGACCGCGAACCTGCCCTGGTCGAACACGTCCATCGGGCCGACCAGCAGCGAGCCGCCCGCCGATTTCACCCGCTCGACCGTGGCGTCCGTGTCCTCGGTGGCGAACGAGACCGTCCAGGCGGTCGGCTGACCCGGCTGGTAGACCGGGCTCAGCGCGGCCACCCGTGCGTCGCCGAGGTGCGCCATGGTGTAGCCGCCCGCCTCCTCGCGCGGATCGGTCTCGGCGCGCCAGCCGAAGAGGGCCGCGTAGAACGACTTGGCGGCGGGGATGTCGGAGGTGCTCAGCTCGATCCAGCAAGGGCCGCCGGTCACCGGTCCGGTGAGCTTCATTCGGGTTCCTCCGTGATGACGTCGGCACAGGGGTATCTGCGCGCGTTCGGACCTGTCCGTCCTTGCGCAGTCGAAACGCTATGACCTCGTGCCGGGTGCGGCCATCGGGGAAAAAATGTTTTACGTGTGTAATACCTGCTAAAGTATTTGGGTGAGTGATACAACTACCTGGTCCCGGCAGCCCTCCGTCCGCAGACTTCCGCTGGCGTCCCCGCTGCGTCTCGCCCGCCCCTCGGACATGTGGTTCAAACCGGCACTGAGCGTGGTCGTCGCCACCGCCGTCCCCGATCTGCTGCTGCTCGCCGTCGACCGGCTCGACCTCGTGATGTACACGATGGCCGGTTCGCTCTGCGCGCTGTACGGCCACAACCTGCCGTACGCCCGCCGCGCCAGGGCCGTCGCCGGAGTCGTCGTCGCCATGGTCATCGGCATGGCGATATCCCTGGTCGCGGCCTCTCTCACCGGGTCCACCGCCGTGCTGATCGCGGTCGGGGCCCTGCTCGCCGCCGGGCAGAAGACGCTCTGCGACGCCACCCGCATCGGACCGCCCGGACCGGTGATCTTCACCTTCGTCACCTCCGCCGCGCTCTTCGCCCCACAGCGTCTCGGTCAGGTGCCCGGCCATCTCGCGCTGACCCTGGCCGCGGGAGCGATCGCCTGGCTGGTCACGGCCGGCCCCGCACTCCTGCGCCGGGAGGGCCCGGAGCGCCGGGCTACGGCCCGTGCCCTCGACGCCGCCGCGGCGTACCTCGCCGACCCCGGCCACCGCACCCGGCACACCGCGGCCGCCGCCGTGCACGGGGCCTGGCAGACCCTGCTCGCCGCCGGACGCCCCACGCCCGCGCGCCGGTCTCTCGAACGCCTCGTGGTCCACGCCGAAGCCGCCCTCGCCGGGGGCGCCCCCGGCCCCTCCCCGCTCGCACCCGCTCCCGGCCCCGACCGGCTCCGGACCTGGGCCCGGCAGACCCGCGCCCGCGGCCCCGTCCCCACCCCGCCCGCCGCCCCCGGCACGTCCGAGGAACTGTCCGGCATCGACGCCGAACGGGCCGCCCGCAACGGCGGCAGCCGCCGCGACGCCCGTCGCACCCTGCTGCGCAGCCTCGCCCCGGGCTCCCCGCTGCTGCCCATCGGAGCCCGTGCGCTCGTCGGCTGCGCCCTGGCCGGATACGTCTCCCAGGCGGCCGGCGTCGGCCGTCCCTACTGGGCGATCGTCACCGCCGCCTCCCTGTACCAGGCGAACGTGACCCTGTCCTGGAACCGGGCCCTCCAGCGCACCCTCGGCAATCTGCTCGGCGTCCTCGTCTTCGCCGCCGTCCTCCCGGTCAGCCGCACCGGACCGCTGGCCCTCATCGGCTTCTGCCTGTTCTTCGGCTTCGCGGCCGAGGCCCTGATCACCCGCAACTACTGGCTCGGCTCCGTCGCCGTCACCCCGATGGCCCTGCTGGTCCTGGAGTTCGCAGGCACCCACCCGGCGGGTGAACTCATCGGCGACCGGGTCCTGGACACCGTCATCGGTGCGGCGGCGGGCCTGCTCGCCGCCATGCTGGTGACCAACCGCCGGGCTGCCGGGCGCCTGGAGAAGGCCCTGGCCGCCACCGACCTGGCCCGCGCCCATGCCGTACACACACTGGCCGCCCCGCAGGTCACACCGGCCGCGCTCGACGCCGCCCACCGCAGGCTGACCGGATCGCTCGTCGAACTGCGCGAGGCGGACGACACCGCGGCGGGCGAGTGGTGGCAGCGCGCCCTGCCCCAGGAGCAGGTCCTCGCCGCCGAGCAGGCCGGACACCGTACGCTCGCCGCTACAGCAACACGGCGGGGGGCGATCGCCCACGCCCCGGAGAACGGAGCGGTGTGACCGACGACATCGTCGCCTCGGTGGTACGGCAGTGGCAGGCCGTCAACCCGGAACTGGACACCGGACCGATGGAACTCATCGGCCGCATCAACCGCTGCGCGGCCCTGCTCCAGCAGGCGGAGGACGCTCCGCTGCGCGCCGCCGGGCTGACCCGCGCCGAGTTCGACCTGCTCGGTGCCGTACGCCGTACCGATCGTGAGCTCACCCCCGGCGAACTGGCCAGGGAGACCTTCTCGTCCGGCGCCGCGGTCACCAAGCGCCTGCGGGTCCTCCAGGAGCGTGGTCTCGTCGACCGCCGCGGTGACGACCGCGACCGCCGGGTCAACCACATCCGCCTCACCGAGCAGGGCCGTGAGCTGGTGGACATGCTGCTGCCCCGGCAGCTCGCGTACGAACGCGCGGTGCTCTCCGGCCTCGACGAGCAGTCCCGTACCCGGCTCAGCGCCCAGCTCAGCGAGTTGCTGGTGCAGCTGGAGGGACGGATCGGCGGTGGCCGGCGCTGAACCGGGCCGGGAATGCGGGTCCGTACCGGCAGCGCGCGAAAAATACCGCGCGCTGCCGGTGCGCCGCTGCTAGCGTCCACCACATGAAGCGCGCTGCCATGACGACGACGCCGGAGAGTGTCCCGGCGCGCTGACAGCTGTGCAGTGAGAAGCCCCGGGGCGAGTGCCCCGGGGCTTCGCCTTGCGGTCACCCGCCCGACGACCGCGAGGAGACCGCCGTGTACGACCACCGCAAGCTCGGCCGAGAGCTCGGCCTGTTCGACACCGACCCGCTGATCGGCGCGGGACTGCCCTACTGGCTGCCCGACGGCGCCGCCGTGCGCCACACCCTGGAGGAGTACATCCGCACCGCCGAACAGCGGGCGGGCTACCGGCACGTGTACTCGCCGGTGCTCGGCAAGCGGGAGCTGTACGAGATCTCCGGGCACTGGTCGCACTACAGCGACGACATGTTCCCGCCGATGGACCTGGGCGGGGAGCAGGTGGTGCTGCGGCCCAGCCTGTGTCCGCACCACGCGGTCATCTACCGCTCCCGCCCGCACAGCTACCGCGAACTGCCGCTGCGCATGGCCGAACTGGGCGGCATGTACCGCTCCGAGCTCTCCGGCGTGCTCGGCGGACTGACCCGGGTGCGCTCCATCCAGCTGAACGACGCGCACATCTTCTGCACCCCGGACCAGGTGGCCGAGGAGGCGCGGGCCGCGCTGGAGCTGATCGCCGGGGCGTACCGCGCCCTGGGCATCAGCGCGGCCCGCTACCGGCTCTCCCTCCCCGGAGCGGGCGGCAAGTACGTCGACGACCCCGTGATGTGGCAGCGGTCCACCGCTCTGCTGACCGAGGTCCTCGAACGCTCGGGAGTGCCCTACGAGGCGGCCGAGGGCGAGGCCGCGTTCTACGGACCCAAGATCGATGTCCAGGTCGTCGACGGCGCGGGCCGGGAGTCCACCCTGTCCACCGTCCAGATCGACTTCCATCAGCCGGTCCGGTTCGCACTGCACTACATCGGCGCCGACGGCGCGAAACACCGGCCCGTCATGGTCCACCGCAGCATCATCGGCAGCGTGGAGCGGGCCGTCGCCCATCTGATCGAGGCACATGGCGGGGCTCTCCCCGCCTGGCTCGCCCCCGTGCAGCTGGCGATCCTCCCGGTCTCCGGCGCCGAACTGCCAAAGGCCGAGGCGTTCGCCCGGCAGTGTGCCGGCCTGGGGCTGCGTGCAGAGATCGCCGGACCGGAACGCGGCACCCTGGGAGCCCGCATCCGGGAGGCCCGCCTGGCGCCCGGCCAGGCGGTCATCGGGGCCAGGGAAGCGGCCGAGGGGCACGTGGCCCTGCGTCTGCGCGACGGAACCCGGCTCGATCCGCGGCCAGTGGGCGAGGTTCTCGCCCGGATCGCCGCGCTGGTGGAGGCGCACAGCATCGAACTCCGGGCGTAGGACCGGCGGAGGCGGCGGCCCGCCCGGTGCGGTGTCCGCTGCCGCCTCCCGCACCGTGGGGGCCGATCAGTCCGCGCCCAACAGGGCGGCGGACAGGCGCAGTTCCCCGGCCCGGCGGGCGAGAGCCGCGTCGTCGCCGCGGTCGGCGGGCGCCGAGGCCATCAGGGCGAGCCGGTCGCGCCAGCTCGAACCCGCGAGCGGCACGGCCACCGTGTGCATGCCCCGGACCGACTCCCCCTGGCTGACCGCGAATCCGCGGGAGCGGATCTCCACCAGCTCGGCGAGCAGCGCGGAGCGCGAGGCGGGGGCGGCCGGCGTGGCCGCGGGCAGCTCCTCGTGCGGATAGAGGGCGCAGACCTGTTCCGGCGCCATCCGGGAGAGCAGCATCTTGCCGCCCGACGTGGCGTGGGCCGGGTGCGTACCGCCGACTCCCGGCATCACCCGCACCGGATGCGGGGACTCGCGGCCGTCGGTGACGATGATCCGGTCGCCGAGCAGCGCCGTGCTCTGCACCGTCTCGCCGGTGCGCCGCAGCGCGTCCTCCAGAACCGCTCCCAGCCGTTCGTGTACGGCCGTGCCGAATCCCGCCGGGCGGCCCAGCCGGACCAGCTCCGGACCGGCCGAGTAACCGCGGCCGGAGAAGTCCCGGATCGCGAAACCGCGCCCCTCCAGGGTGCTGAGCACCCGGTGCGCGGTGGACCGGCCCACGGAGAGCAGCCCGGCGGCCTCGGAGACGGTGAGCGTGTCATGGGTGAGGAAGAGGCGCATCAGCCGGAGCCCGGTGTCCAGCGACTCGATGGTGTAGCCACGGCCCGGCCCCGGGACGTGTCCGTTCCCCTCCGGCTCCGACGTCAGTTCGGTGACCGGGCCGTCCACCCGACCATGCGACATGAATGTGCTCCTTTCGATCCGGTTCGATCACATGTGCGTCCGTCCTGCGATGCGGGACGCGAGGGAGCGGCAGACCGGGTCGGATCGCGCCACCTCCACCGTAACCACCGTATGTGATCGGCGGGTTGGTCTGACCGGACGCCATGACGGACTCGGAAATCGTCCCGTTCTCCGGTACGGACGATGCGGCGCCTCGCCGGATCGCGCCGAGTGTCACTCCCTGTGTGCGCCCGACGGCGGTGTGTGCAAAAACTCGTGAGTGTATTACCGCTGGAGCGCTCGCGCAGGGGGTTGGGTGAATGTGCCGAAGCACTGATTCGATCTGGCTAAGCTCACGCGCAGTGAAGTCGAGTTGATATGAATTCGAGCGCTTGTTCCCGACTGCCCTGCAAGCGTGCATACCTCCCGAATCAACCGCCAGAGGTTCTAGATGGTTCGTGTTGAATCACCGCCGATCGACCGAGAAGTCCGCGTCGCTCGTGCCGTGTTGCTGCCCGTGCTCCTGACGGGCGGCGCCACCGCTGCCGCGGTGGCACTGGTTTCCGCGGCCGCGCGCATACCAGTCGTGTGGTGCGGCGCCGTCGCCGCCGTCGTGGTCGTCGTGCTGAGCGTCCAGCTCGCCCGCCGGGCACGCGACCTGCGCAGCCAGCGCGCGGTGTACGAACGGCGCTTCGCCGAGCTGGAGCGGCGCATCGCCACCCACGACGACGAGACCGTGCGGATCAGCAAGGAGCTCCTGCCGGCCGCCATCCACCGGCTGCGCGTGGGAAATTCGCCCGAAGAGGTGCTCCGCGACGTCGTCGACGCGGACGAGCTGTACCGCGACCTCCCCGACGCCCAGCGCACCCTCGTCTACACGGTGCTGAACATCATCGACAACGAAGAGGCGATGCGTGACTCCGCGCAGCGCGCCTTCGTCAACGTCGCCCGGCGCGTCCAGGCGATCGTCCACCGCCAGGCGAGCGAACTGCGCGAGATGGAGGAGCACCACGGGCGCAACCCCGACGTCTTCGACGACCTGCTCCGCATCGACCACGGCACCGCGCTGATCGGCCGCCTCGCCGACTCCATCGCGGTACTCGGCGGCGCCCGGCCCAGCCGCCAGTGGCCCAAGCCCGTACCGCTGTTCAGCGTGTTGCGCGGCGCCATGTCGCGGATCCTGGAATACCCCCGCGTCGATCTGCACTCGATCGCCAAGGTCGCCATCATCGGCACCGCCGTCGAGCCGCTCATCCACGCCTGCGCCGAACTCCTCGACAACGCCACCCGCTACTCGCCCCCGCAGACCCGGGTGCACGTCACCGCCGTCGAGGTACAGACCGGCATCGCCATCGAGATCGAGGACGGCGGCGTCTCGCTCAGCGAGGAGGCCCGCTCGCGGGCCGAGAACATGCTCGCCAGGGCCCAGGCCGGCTCCAACATGAACGACCTCGGCGAGTCCCCGCGCCTCGGCATGGCCGTCGTCGGCCGGCTCTCGCGGATGTACGACCTCCAGGTCTCGCTGCGGCAGTCCGCGTACGGCGGTGTCCGCGCCGTGCTCATCGTGCCCCGCGCCATGATCACCACCGGGCCCGCTCCCGGGATCGCGCACGGTATCGGCGCCACGTCGAGGCCCACCAGCGACATCGACCAGGAGGCCATGAAGCACGTCGTGCCGGCCCGCCGCAAGCCCCGTACCCCCGTGGCCCAGCGGCCCGCCACCGGACCGGTCGCGCCCGTCACCCGGCCGGTCGTTCCCGCGGCCGCCATGGAGGAAGACGTCCCCGTGGTGACCGAGTGGACCGCGGGCGGGCTCCCGCAGCGCCGCAGCCGCGGCCGGGCGCCCCTGGGCTCGCACAACCTCCCGGCCCAGCCCGTCGATCCCGCCGCAGGACAGCGCAACGGCCACACGAACGGCTACACGAACGGCCACGCGAACGGCCACACCAACGGTCACGGACCCGGCGGCAAGGAGCAGCCCCCAGGACTCTGGCTGGAGGCCTTCACCAACGCGGTCAACGGTGTGCCGCAGGACCCGAAGACCGACGAAGACTCTGACGATGCGTGGGACAAGGGAGACCTGAAGTGATCCAGCAGCGGGGAAACATGGACTGGATGCTCAAGGAACTGGCCGACGACGTACCGGACATCCACCAGATCGTGGTGCTCTCCGCCGACGGTCTGCGCATCGCCCGGCACGGCGGCGACCCCGATGTCGCCGACCGCCTCGCGGCGGCCTGCGCCGGGCTGCAGAGCCTGGCCGCCGCGGTCGCCTCCGAGATCCCGTACAGCGACGGCGTCATGCGACTGGTCGTCATCGAAGTCACCGGCGGATTCTTCTACCTGATGGCCGCCGGAACGGGCGCGTACCTCGCGGTCCTCGCCGGCGAGACGGTCGACGCGGGAC
This sequence comes from Streptomyces sp. NPDC048295, assembly GCF_040652135.1. NCBI lineage: Bacteria > Bacillati > Actinomycetota > Actinomycetes > Kitasatosporales > Streptomycetaceae > Streptomyces > Streptomyces sp. NPDC048295. The sequence continues at coordinate 129,276 of NZ_JBEZLL010000019.1, read as the reverse complement.
TCGTCGGATCGCGGATGCGCGACATGGTCGTCAGGATCGGTGCCCACCTGACGAGTCCGCCGCGCCATGACGGGCAGGCCGGATGAACTCTCCCCGACGAGAACGCCGAAAGGCCGATCCGGCACTGAGCGATCCGGAACGGCTCTATGTGATCACCGGCGATCCCGACGGCAGCGAGCGGGCACAGCTCGACCTGGTCACGATGATCGTCGCGCAGGCACAGCCGTCGCCGACGGTCCAGCCCGAGCAGGCCGTGATCCTGCGGCTGTGCCAGGCGCCGTTATCCGTCGCCGAGATCTCGGCATACCTCGGTCTGCCCTTCAGCGTGGTGACCTCGCTCCTCACCGAACTCCTCGCTGCCGGACTCATCGAATCGCGCGCACCCATCGTCCGCGCCACCCTCCCGGACAGGTCCCTTCTCGAAGCGGTGATGCATGGACTTCAGAAGCTCTGACACGATCACCGGCCCCCGGAGCGAGGACGTCCTTCCCACCACGGCGACAGCCGCGGTGAAGGTCGTGATCGTCGGCGGGTTCGGGGTCGGCAAGACGACCATGGTCGGTTCCGTCAGCGAGATCCGGCCGCTGACCACCGAGGAGACCATGACCCAGGCCGGTGTCGGCGTGGACGACAACTACGGGGTGGAGAGCAAGACCGCCACCACCGTCGCCATGGACTTCGGCCGGATCTCCATCAGCGAGGAACTGATCCTCTATCTGTTCGGCACCCCGGGCCAGGAACGGTTCTGGTTCCTGTGGAACGGCCTGTTCGAAGGCGCCCTCGGCGCGGTGGTCCTCATCGACACCCGGCGTCTCGAGGTCAGCTTCGACGTCATCGGGAGACTGGAGGAGCGCGGCGTGCCGTTCGTCGTCGCCATCAACACCTTCCCCGACGCCCCGAAACACCCCGTCGAGGCGCTGCGCAGCGCCCTGGACCTCCCCGAGGAGGTCCCGATGATCGACTGCGACGCCCGACTGCGCGGTTCCAGCCGCGACGTGCTGATGACCCTGATGCGCTATCTGCACAGTCTGGCCCTCCCGCTCGCCTGACCGCAGCACCAGAACCCCCCGCGCGCATCCCCATCAGTCCGGTACTTGGAAGCCTGATCCCTGGAGCGATCGTGACAACCCCATTCCACTACGAGCCCGGAGCGGCCCAGGGGCCGGTTCCGCCCCCCGGATGCCCGGCCCACGGCCTCGGCATCGGCCCCGGCGGGCTGCGCCGGTTCTACGGCCCGGAGGCCGAGCGGGACCCCCACGGGCTCTATGACAAGCTGCGCGCCGAACACGGCACCGTGGCCCCCGTGCTGCTTCACGGGGACGTGCCCGCCTGGCTGGTCCTCGGGCACAGCGAGAACCTGCACATGACCCGTACGCCCTCGCAGTTCTCCCGCGACTCCCGGCGGTGGCGGGCCCTGCAGGACGGCAGCGTCGCCCCGGACCACCCGCTGGCCCCGATCTTCACCTGGCAGCCGATGTGCGTGTTCGCCGACGGCGCCACCCACGAGCGCCTGCGCGGCGCGGTCACCGACAGCATGGGCCGGATCGACACCCGCGGCGTCCGCCGCCACGTCAACCGCTACAGCAACCGGCTCGTCAACGAGTTCTGCCAGCAGGGCCGCGTCGACCTGGTCAGCCAGTTCGCCGAGCGGCTGCCGATGATGGTGATGTGCGCGATCATCGGCATGCCCGAGGAGTACAACGACCGGATGGTCCAGGCCGCCCGCGACATGACCCGCGGCACGGCGACCGCCGTCGCGAGCAACGCCTATGTGCTCGACGCGCTGACCCGGCTCGTCCAGCGCCGCCGGCGCGAACCCGCGGACGACTTCGCCACCTGGCTCGTCGAGCACCCCGCCGGCCTGAACGACCAGGAGGTCAGCGAGCACCTCCGGCTGATCCTCATCGCCTCCTACGAGGCGACCGCCAACCTGATCGCCAACGTCCTGCGCATGGTGCTCACCGACCCGCGCTTCCGGGCCAGGCTCAGCGGCGGGCACATGACGGTGCCCGAGGCGGTCGAGCAGACACTGTGGGACGAACCGCCGTTCACCGCGGTCTTCGGACGCTGGGCGGTCGGGGACACCGAGCTCGGCGGCAAGCAGATCAAGGCCGGCGACGCGCTGATCGTCGGCATCGCACCGGCCAACACCGACCCGGTGGTCCGGCCCGATCTGACCGCCGACATGGCGGGCAACCGCGCCCACCTCGCGTTCAGCGGCGGCCCCCACGAATGCCCCGGCCAGGACATCGGACGCGCCATCGCGGACGTCGGCGTCGACGCCCTGCTGATGCGACTGCCCGACCTCGAACTCGCCGTCGAGGAGAGCGAGCTGAGCTGGATCGGGAACATCATGGGCCGGCACCTGGTGGAGCTCCCGGCGGACTTCGCCACGCGCGCCCCGCAGGACGACAAGGAGCCGCCGTCCATGGGGCGGCCCAACCCGCCGCGCGAGGACTGGGAAGTCCAGTCGACGGTCCGGCACACCGCACCCACCCCCGGGCGCGCCCCGGCCACGGGCGCGACAGCCACCGCTGTCGAGGAGCCGGAGGGCGCGTCCTTCGCACCGGCCGCCGTCGGCCGGATCCCGCAGCAGCGCGGCGAGTCCGCGCCGACGCGGCTGTGGCGGGCCGTTTCGCGCTGGTGGAGCGGCGGCTGACCCGAGCCGCTCCGGGGCCGTGTCCGCGAAGTCCAGCCCGCCCTGCGGGCAGACGGCGCTCCTTCGCGGACACGGCCCCGGGCCGTACCATGCACAAGCGTGAAGCTGACAATTCTGGGCGGCGGCGGATTCCGGGTTCCACTCGTGTACGGGGCGCTGCTCGCCGACCATGCCGAAGGCCGCGTAACGGCGGTCACCCTCTACGACACCGACGCCGACCGGCTCACCGCCGTGGCCCGGGTCCTCGGCGAACAGGCCGCCGGCGTACCCGACGCGCCCACCGTCACCGCCACCACCGAACTCGACGAAGCACTGCGCGGCGCCGACTTCGTGTTCTCGGCGATCCGGGTCGGCGGACTCGAAGGCCGGGCGGCCGACGAACGGGTGGCCCTCGACGAAGGCGTACTCGGCCAGGAGACGGTCGGCGCCGGCGGCATCGCGTACGGCCTGCGCACCGTGCCGGTCGCCGTCGACCTCGCACAGCGCATCGCGCGGCTCGCCCCCGAGGCCTGGGTCATCAACTTCACCAACCCGGCCGGTCTGGTCACCGAGGCCATGTCCCGTCACCTGGGCGACCGGGTCATCGGCATCTGCGACTCGCCGGTGGGCCTCGGCCGCCGCATCGCCCGGGTGCTCGGTGCCGACCCCGACCGGGCCCGGATCGACTACATCGGGCTCAACCACCTGGGCTGGGTCCGCGGACTGTACGTCGACGGCCGGGACGAACTCCCCGGGCTGCTCGCGGACCCGGAACTCCTCGGCTCCTTCGAGGAGGGCAGGCTCTTCGGCACCGACTGGCTGCGGTCGCTGGGCGCCGTCCCCAACGAATACCTGCACTACTACTACTTCAACCGGGAAGCGGTACGTGCCTACCAGGACGCCGAGCAGACCCGCGGCGCCTTCCTCCGCGAGCAGCAGGAGGGTTTCTACGCCCGGATGAAGGATCCCGCCACCCCCGCCCTGTCCGCCTGGGACCGCACCCGCGCCGAGCGCGAGGCCACCTACATGTCGGAGAACAGGGAGGTCGCCGGGGTCGGCGAGCGGGACGAGAGCGATCTGGAGTCCGGCGGCTACGAGCAGGTGGCGCTCGCCCTCATGCGGGCCGTCGCCCGCAACGAACGGACCTCGCTCATCCTCAACGTCCGCAACCGCACCACGCTTTCGGTGCTCGACGCGGACGCCGTGATCGAGGCGCCGTGCCTGGTCGACGCCAACGGCGCCCATCCGGTCGCCGCCGACCCGCTCCCGTACCACGCCGTCGGACTCGTCACCGCGGTCAAGGGCGTCGAGCGCGCGGTGCTGGACGCGGCGGGGAGCGGGTCCCGGGCCGCCGCCGTGAAGGCCTTTGCACTCCACCCGCTGGTCGACTCGGTGACCGTGGCCGGCCGCCTCGTCGACGGATACACCAAGGTCCATCCCGGTCTCGCCTACCTCAACCGGCCCTGACGTCCCACAGGGCCCTCAGCCCGCTCCGGACGAACGCAGTTCGCTGCTGACCAGGAGGTGGAGCTGGGCCGACAGCCACGCCCCGGAGCGGGCGGCGAGGGCCTCCTCGTCCGGTACGGCCCCGTCGTCCAGGGTTTCGGTGAAGGCGCGCAGCAGGGTCGCGGCGAGGGCCAGGCCGGTGCGGGACAGCGCAGTCGCCGCTTCGTCGATCCGGGCGCGGGCGGGGACGTTCAGATGGCGCAGCCCGCTGTGCGGCACCGCCGCCATGGCGGACACCGCCTCCTCCAGCGCCGCCGTCAGCGGTTCGGACGGGCGTCGTCCCACCGCCGCCAGCGCCGTGGAGCCGTCACCCGCGGCGAGATCGGGCACGACCGTCCCCGCCGGGGTGAGCACCGCGAGCGGATCGATCCGGACTCCGCCGCCGGACCGGTGCAGCGAACCGCTGATGTGTGTGGCGCCGCCCTCCAGCGCGTCGGCCAGGGCGTCCAGCGCGCCGGGGCACTCCGGCCGGTACTCCGACGTCACCAGCGCCCGGGTCCCCGCCGCGTCGCGCACCACGGCTTCGAGGCGTTGCTCGGCCGGGTCGTAACCGACGCTCTCCACCTCCGACAGTGCCACGACATGGACCGCCTCCGCCTCGACCCGCGGCCGGATCAGCCGGGGCGGCCTGCCGTCCCAGCCCGCCGTCAGGGCGGTCAGATCCCGTACGAGCAACGGGTCGGGAAGCTCCGTCCAGGCGGCGCCGACCGGAGTGATGGTGGTCGTGCCGAGCCTGCCCCGGGCGACCGTCAGCGCTCGGCTCGGGGTGCGCCGGACGCTCTCGCTGACCAGGCTTCCGGTGGCCAGCGAGCCCAGCGGTGTGGCCAGGAGACGACGGGTGGCCAGCTGGTGGGCGGAGAGCTCCTTGCCCTCGGGGGCCGTCCAGGTCTTGCGCAGCACGAGGACGGTGCCCGCGCCGGGGTGGGCGAAGTACACCTCGGAGACCAGGGACTGCGTGGTGCCGTGGACGCGGCAGCCGAGCGAGACGAGCCGGACCCGGCGCAGCGGGGTGTCCCCGGCCTCGCGGGTACCGAGCACACCGGGGTGCGCGGCGGCCCGCCGCCGGGCGTGCACCTCGGTGAGCAGGGCGGCGACCGACTCCGGGCGGTAGTGCGCGGCGCGGTCGGCGTACGCGGTGAGCTGGTCCGCCAGCTCGGCGACTGCGCCCGCCGGCCAGTGCATCGACGCGGCGGTCAGCGCGGCACCGGCACGCGCCAGGGTTCCGCCGTGCACCGGCCCGACATGGGCCACGCCCTCCGCGAGCAGCTCGTCCACCAGCCCCACGGCGGCGTCGAGAGCGGGCAGGGCCGTGGCCGGTGCGGTGGGACGGCCACCGACCTGGACGGGTACGGAGCGCTCCGCGGAGTCCATGGCGTCGGCGGCCCGGAACGCCCATACCGCGAGCGCCACCACCTCGCCGCGCAGCGCGGCCGCCGCGTCCGTCAAGGCGTGGGCGATCTCGCCGGGGACCGGGAAACGCACCGCGCAGGAGGGGAGCTCGACCCGGGGCTCGGGACGATCGGGGGAGGGACGGTGCACCACGGCGGCGTATCCCCGCTCGAAGGTGCGCCGGGCCGCGGCGAGGGGACGGGCGCCGACGGCCTCGCTCAGAGCCACGTCGCCGGTGCCGCCGGGGGACCAGTCGGTGAACGTGGCGGGGGCGCCCTCCGGATCGGCCGCGGCGCCGCGCTGATGGGCCAGCACCAGGGCGATGAGGTGGCGGCACACGCCGGGTGCGGCACAGCTGCAGTCGCCCTCGTCCAGACCGGTGCCGGGCGGCAGTGCCGCGGTGGTGCCGTCGGCGAAGCGGGCGCGCACCGTGGTGTCCGGATCGGTCGTGAGAACAGGCACCGTCCCCGTGTCCAGCTCCTTCGTGGCACGCTTGACCAGGCCGCGGTTGGCCAGTGCGGCGAGGGTCTCCGGAGTGAGGGCGAGCAGATCGGCGCGCACGGCGGCGCTGGTTCCCGCGTCGGTCATCTGCCCAGCCTCTCGGCCACGAACTCGGCGAGCCGGCCCGGTGTCATCGCCCCGATGTGCGCCCCGGCCGAGGCCAGTTGCCCGGCCGTCAGCCGGTCGTAGTCCGGCTCGGCGTCCTCGTCGAGCGCGGCCAGCCCCAGCACGGTCGAGCCCTGCTCCACCAGCCCCCGCACCGCCCGCACCAGCCGGTAGGGGTCGCCGCCCTCGTAGAAGTCGGTGATCAGCGCGACGATCGTGCGCCGGGGGTTCTCCACCAGGCCCGCGCCGTACTCCACCGCCCGCGCGATATCGGTGCCGCCGCCCAGCTGGACGCGCATCAGCAGCTCCACCGGATCGGTCACGTCGGCGGTCAGGTCCACCACCTGGGTGTCGAAGGCGACCAGGTGCGTCCTGAGGCCGGGCAGACCCCACAGGCAGGCGGCGGTCACCGCGGAGTGGATCACCGATCCGGCCATCGAACCCGACTGGTCGACCAGCAGGATCAGCTGCCACTGCGTCACATGGCGCCGGGTACGGGAGTGGAAGTGGGCGCGCTCGATGAGCAGCCGCCGTTCGGCGGGCTGGTAGTGGGCGAGGTTGGCCTTCACGGTCTGCCGGAAGTCGAAGTCCCTCGCCAGCGGAACCCGGCTCGGCCTGCGGGAGCGGGTGCCGTGGAACGCCCGGCGGACCTCCGGCCGGAGCCTGGCAAGGAGCTGCTTCACCACCGACTCGACGATGCGCCGGGCCAGCCGCAGCACCTGCGGGTTCATCAGATGCTTGGTGCGCAGCACGGCACGGAGCAGGGTCTGGCTCGGCTCGACCCGCTCCAGCACCGCGGGATCGGTGACGATCTCCTGGATCCCGTACTTCTCGACGGCGTCGCGCTCCAGACGCTCGATGGTCTCCTTCGGGAAGAGCCGGTGGATGTCGTCGAGCCAGTCGATGGCGGTCACCGCGGACGGGCCGTCGCCGCCCTCCCGGGAGGTGGTGCCGGAACGGCGCACCCCCCGTCGGGCGAGGTCGGGGTCGCGGCCGTAGAGCCAGTCGAGGGCGGCGTCGCGACCGGCGTTGCCCGGACCGAGCGGCCCGGTGTGCCGTTCGGCGGCGGAGCCGAGGACCAGCCGCCACCGCTCCAGGCCCGCGTCGGGAGCCGTGCCGGTCCCCTCTTGGGGCACAGGTGCCCGGCCGGGAGCTTGTTCGGGCGTGGTCATGGGGTGGCTTCCAGTTCGTATCGGACCAGCAGGCGGGACACGGATTCCTCCAGGGCGCGGGCCCGGGCGATCAGCAGCGGGTCCGCGGTGGTACGCAGCAGGGAACGCGACGAGCCGCGCACCCCACGCCGTTCCAGCAGACGGCCGGCGATCCGGTCCCGTTCGCGCGGCGGGAAGAACGCGAAGGCCTGCCGCAGCGCGGGCAGTCCGGACAGGAACGCGTCGTCGGGCAGTGCGCAGACCAGGCCGTCCAGCACATCGATCAGCGATTCGGCACCCTCGCCGTCGTCGCTGCCCACCGCGCCCGTCACCTCGTCGCGGGCGAGCGCGAACAGCCCGGCCAGCCAGTCGCCGAGGGCGTCCGTACCGGCCCTCGCCACGGTGCGCACCGCCTCGGCCGGGTCTCCGGCCGCGCCCGGGACCTGCCCGAGCGAGCGGTGCAGTCCGAACGCGGCCCCGCGCAGATCGATCGGTGCCTCGGGATCGCCCGCGATCCGCCAGGCGATGCCGGCCGTGGTCTCCCGGGTCGAGGAGAGCAGCTCCGGTGCGTGCAGCACCGCGTCGCGCACCGCGACCACGGCCCGCAGCCGGGAGAAGTCCACCCCCGACGAGCCGCGCGCGCCCTCCAGGAGCCACAGCAGCCGCTCCGTCGCCCCGTCGATCACGGTGCCGAGCAGTGGACCGTGCGCCATGCCGTAGACCCGGTCGTGCCGCCACAGCCCGAGCGCCGTGGCGAGCACCTCTCCGAGCGGACCGGGCATGGGCAACTCACGTACCCGGCAGGCGAGTTCGCCGAGCAGTTGATCCGACAGGCCGTCGGCCCCGCACAGCACGGCGTCGAACAGCGCCTGCGCCAGGTGACCGGCCTCCGCCGAGCCGGCCCGCGTCCGCCCGGTGAGCGCGACGGCCGCCGCCTCGGCCAGCGTCGCCCCGTACGCGCCCGCCTCCACCAGCGCGGCCTCGCGCCCCACGACGGGCCGCGCCTCCCAGAGCTCGGTGAACACCGGGTCGGCACCGTGCGCGGGACCGGAGGTCCTGACGTGGCCGGGGATCCCCAGCACCCGTAGCCGGTGGAGCGTCCGGCTGCGTTCCAGACCGGCGGCGTCCGTGAGGTCGAGGCGGTACGTGGCCTCCGGACCGCCGTCCAGCGCCAGCCCGGCCAGCTGCGCCGCGACGTCGTGGACCAGGGGCGGCGCCGGAGTGCCGGGATGGAGCCGCCCGGTGCGGTCGCCGCCGCAGGCCGCGACCATCTCGACCACCACGGGATGGGTGCCCGCCGTCACGGTGTCCCGGCCCGTCCACGGCAGCGGGCGGTCCAGGTCGTCCGTGATCAGGGCGCCCGCCAGGCCGTCCAGCACATCGATCCTGGCGGGGCGCGGATGGCCGCGCAGCGCCGTGAGTCCCTGGGCCAGGCTCCGGGCGGCGATCAGATCGGCGGTGGACACCGGGAACTTCCGCGCCCGCAGCCGCTCGACGACCACCCGCAGCAAGCCGTCCGCCGCGGCCTCGGGACCCTCCTCCCACACCCGCTGGTAGTAGCCGGGCGACGGCATCCCCGACTGGTACCCGGCGAAGGCGTCCAACTGCCGGAAGGAGTACGGCACGAGGAAGCTCCCGGCCATGGCGTCGTCCGGTGCGGCGGGCACGCTGGGCCAGCCGTCCTCGCCCCGATCCCAGCCGTCGCCGCCCGGCTCACCGGACCCGGCGAGCGCACGGAGCGCGGGCTGGTGGAAGCCACCGGTGACCACCAGAACCGGCCGGTTCCCGGCAGCATCCACCGCCGCGCGCACCCACGCGGCCATGTACGTCTCCCGGGCCCGGTCGCCCGCGTCGGCCTCCGCGTCGCCCCGGACCAGCGCGAAGTACGCGTCGAGCCGCTCGGCGAGACCCTCTTCCGGCTCGACCTCGAACAGGCGGTCCCACAGAACGTCGGAGGAGTCCACCGCGAAGTGCCGGCACAGCCGCTCCGTGGCCTGGGCATGGCGCGCCTCCGCGTCGGCATAGCGATTGGTGCGCTCGGCGAAGGCCGGATGCCAGGCCGGCAGATCGATGAAGCGGACCTCCGCCCCGGCCGCCCGCCCCGCCCGCAGCGCGACCCACTCCGGCGAGTAGTCGCACAGCGGGGCCCAGGACGTCGCGGCCCGCTCCCCGTCGCGGTAGTGACTGAACACCGCGACCGGCAGCTCGTGCCCGAGCAGCAGTTCGTCCAGCCGCCCGTTCATCTCGGCGGGGCCCTCGATCAGCACCTGGGCGGGCCGGAGCTCACCGATGGTCCGCTCGACCAGCCGTGCGCAGGCGGGGGAGTGGTGACGCACCCCCAGGAACACCGCGGACATCAGTCGGCCAGCAGATGGCGTGCGTCGTGCAGGGCCTTCCACTGCGGACCGCGACGGTGCGGCACCTGCTGCTCCAGATAGCGCCGCAACCGGGCCAGGTCCTCCGGGCTGTCCTTCGCCGCCGTACCGGCCAGACAGGCCACCACATCGGCGGCACTGCCGGGCTCGCCGCGCAGGAACCAGCCGCGCACCCCGACGGCATGGGCGACGGACACGGCCTCCGCCGTACTCATCACGGCCGAGGGCCGGTCCTGACCGGAGCCGGACCCGCCCCGCTCACCGGCCCCCGCGCGCAGTTCCCGGAACGTACCGACCAGGACCTCCAGCACCTCCCGGTCCGGCGGCGGCTCCACCCCGGAGCGCCGCAGCAGGGTCGTCACCTCGGCCTCCACCAGGGCCAGTTCGGTGTCCAGGTCGGGGATCGGGAAGACCGTCTCGAAGTTGAACCGCCGCTTGAGGGCGGCGCTCATCTCGTTGACACCCCGGTCCCGGGTGTTGGCCGTGGCGATGACATTGAAACCCTGCCGGGCGAAGACCATGCCGTCGGGCCCGGCCAGCTCGGGGATGGCCACCACCCGCTCGGAGAGCAGCGACAGCAGTGAGTCCTGCACCTCCAGCGGACAGCGGGTGATCTCCTCGAACCGGACGAGCCTGCCCTCCGCCATGCCGCGCAGCATCGGGGCGGGGACGAGCGACCGGGTGGAGGGCCCCTCGGCGACCAGCAGCGCGTAGTTCCAGCCGTACTTGATCTGGTCCTCGGTGGTGGCCGCACCGCCCTGCACCGTCAGCGTCGAGTCCCCGCTGACCGCTGCCGCGATCAGTTCGGACAGCAGCGACTTGGCGGTGCCCGGCTCTCCGACCAGCATCAGGCCGCGGTTCGTCGCCAGCGTCACCAGAGCCCGGTCCACCAGGGAGGGGTTGCCGACGAACTTCCGGCCGATGCCCGTCTCCACGTCACCGATGACGAACCGGCGCGCGGCACGCAGACTCAGTTCCCAGCCGGGCGGACGCGGATCGCGGTCGTCCGCCCGCAGGTACGCCAGTTCCTCGGCGTACCGCACCTCGGCCGGGGGCCGCTGCACCGGTGCCGCACCGCCGTCCGGCGCTTCGCCCCTGATCGCGTCCCGCCCGGTCACGATGCGCCGCCCTCGGTGAGTTCGGCCAGGTCGACGAGGAGTTCGGACAGGGTCACCGCGTCCAGCCCGGTGAACCGGAGCGAGTGGGTGCGCCGCGTCCAGTGGTCGTCGGGCCGATCGTCGAGCCAGACCGTCTCCAGAACCTGCTCGGGGAACATGTCGACCACACCGACCGCGATGCCGGGGTCCAGCGCGATCACGAGGTAGCAGTCGTCGCTCAGCCGCTTGGAGATCCAGCGCTCCACCCCGGCGTCCTGCGGGACACCGCGTCGCCAGCCGCGCCGCTCCAGCCCGAGCACCTTCCCGATCGGCACCTTCAGGCCCTCGAACCGGGTGAGCCGGTACTCCCCGGCCTCCCCCTCGGGCAGCGTGAGCACGGTGCGCCCGAGCTGCGGGAACGGCTGGAGGATCTCGTAGTCGGCGAACACCTCGGCCCAGGCCGCCAGTTCGTCGCCCAGGTGCAGCGGGTGCGCGAGCCACACGGTCGCGTCGTCGGGCAGGACGAAGACATCGTCCTCGGCGTCGGCGAACGTGCGGTCCTCCGCGACCCGGAACGCCGTGCGCTGCGCACCCTCCGTCCCGCTCAGCCACACCAGCCGGCGCACCAGGTGCCACAGCAGCGGATGACCGACGAACAGCTCCTGGAACTCCTGGGCCGTCCAGGACCGTCCGGCCACCATCGCGGCCTCCAGCCGCCTCACCTGGTCCGAGGCGACCGTCCGGACGTCCTTCTTGAGCGCCATGAACCGCTTGCGCTCCGCGGGGGCGAGCTCCGCGTCGTCCCGGGCGCCCGGCTTCGGGAGGTCCTTGCGGAGCTTGCCTTCACCGTCCAGCACGTACGGGCGCAGCTGCTCGTCGAAACCGACCGTGAACGAACGGGTGCCGTAGTCGACGACCGTAGAGCCGTCCGGGTCCAGGCCGAAGTCCGGGACCAGACGGTCGGAGAGCTGCTCCCCGGTCAGCCCCAGCCCCGCGGCGACCTCGGCGATCTTCTCCTGGGCCCGCACCTTGAGCGCCTTGAACTTCACCCGCTGCGAGATGCCGTGCAGATGCAGCAGCGCCACGTCGCTGCCGATGGACGCCAGCACGTCGAGCCCTTCCACCGCCCGGTGGTGTGCCCCCTCACCGGGCCAGGCGCGGATGATCGGTGTGAGCCGGCGGACCGTCCCGTCGTCACCCAGCAGGCCCAGCGCGTGCAGGGCCCACGACTCCTTGGCCGGCATGTTCGCCAGCCGCCACTGCTCGAAGAGGGACCAGGCGAATTCGGCGAGCGAATCGGCTGTGGCCGTTTCGGTCAGCGCGGCGATTCCCGGATACACCTCACCGGGCCTCGACAGCGCCAGCATCATCAGTGCGTGGCGCGCCGACGCCACCGGCAGCGCGCCGCCGGACCGGACCAGGATCTGCGGCAGCACCGAGGGCTCCGCCCAGCCCGGCAGCACCGGCATCCTGACCGGCAGGGCCCGCTCCAGCGGGTCCGCGGCCAGCAGCCCGTCGACCGCGGACGCCGCCTCCGCGCCGTATCCCCGGGCGGCCTCGCGCACCACGGCGTCGCCGTGCACCGTGGCGATCAGCGTCAGCGCCTGCTCGGCGGAGCGCCGCGCGGTGCCCGCCTTGCCCACGGCGTCCGGCACCAGGAGCGGGGCGGCCGCCACGCCGTGCCGGGTGAACCAGGCACGGGCGGTGGTCGCGGTGGACTTGAGCCGGACCGCCCAGTCGGCCATGGACCGGGCGACCTCGACATCGACGTACGGGAGCAGCAGCGGGGCGAGCGTACTCGGCTGCCGGGGCACGGCGCGCAGGAGCAACGGCAGCGCGGCCAGGCCGAAACGCGCGGCGATCGGCTTGAGAGTGTCCTCGGCGTCCCACAGGTCGGTCGGATCCCAGGCCGCAAGGAGCGGGGCGACCACGTCCTCGTCGCCGTGGACGAACACCCACGCGGGTCGCAGACCTTCCCCGGACGGGTTGTGGCGCAGGACGTCGAGGCACTCGCCGAGATCGCCCTTGTTCTGCTTGGTGGTGTACCAGGAGGAGGTGGCCGCCCAGGCGGCCCGTTCCTCGGGCAGCCACTCCAGGGCGGGCTCGGACACGGCCGTCAGCCCTGTCACCGCCTTGCTCTTGACGGTGGTGCGGGGCCGGGACCACGGCGGGGCCGTCAGCACCGCCGGCAGGGCGTCCGCCGGCGCGTCGGCGATCAGGTCCGCCGGATTGAGCAGCGGTTCGACGATCTCCACGACGTCGGGGCCGAGATCGCCGAGCAGCGGCGTCAGCAGCTCACGGCAGGCGCCGACATGACTCCGGAGCAGCTGCAAGGACCGGGACGCCGCAGCGGAACCGCCACCCGCCTCCGCGGCCAGCAGACGCGCCGCGCGCACCGGATAGCGGCGCATGGCTTCCAGGAGCGAGGGGCGGACGTGCTTGGAGTCCGCATGCGCCAGCAGGCCGAGGAATGCCTCGTCGGTGGGCAGCTCCGCCAGGGCCTCGGCGGCGAGTTTCACGTGGTCCGAGTAGTAGTGGTTGCCGTCGAGGGTGGCGGCCAGTGGCCGGGAGACGGCCGGCCCGATGCCCTCGGCCACCGTGGCGATGATCGCGATGCCCAGGGTGAAGTCCGGGCGGTAGGGGAGCAGTGCCAGCTGGTCGGCCGAGTACAGCGAGCTGAACACCATGGCACGCAGGGTGCGGTCCTGCTCCGCGCCCACCGCGGGGTCGGCGCAGAGCTCGTCCACCCAGTGGGTCTCGCTCGGCACCAGGTAGGAAACGATGATCTTGCGCATCACATCGGTGCGGCACCTGGCCAGTGCCTCGACCGCCGCCCGGTACGTCTCCTCGTCGGCCGAGGCGAGCAGCGAACGGACCCGGTCGATCGGCGCTCGGTGGTGCCAGGACCAGTACGAGTGGCGGGGGCCCGCGAGCGCCAGCAGCCGGGGTGCGCCCCGCTTGAGCCCGCTCTGCTGCCAGTCGGCGTCGACCGAGAACACCTCGGTCGCGGTCACCGCGGCGAACGGCAGGCCGTGGCGTTCGGACCAGAAGTCCGCCCACCCCGATACGCCCACGATCGCGGCCAGCGCGGCGGCACCGGCCGGTGAGGGGCTTCCGCCGAGGTGTGCGCGCAGCGACTCGGCCGACGCGGCGTCCGAATGGGGAGAGTCCGCGAACTCCCGGATCCAGGAGGCGTCTTCCGAGAGCCTGGCCTCGATCGCGTCGAACGTCTCCCGCCGGATCCTGGCCGGCCCCCGTCGCACTCCGCCGCGCCGGGGGTGGAGCGCCCGCTTCCAGTTCGCGGGCAGGGCGAAGGTGTCCTCGTCCGGGAGAACGGGTGTGTCCTCCTGCCGAACCGCATCGGGAGCGGCCGCGGCTGTCGCGGCGTCGTCCGGAGCGGGGGTGGTGGCAGCGGGGGCGGCGACAGCGGCAGCCGGGGCCGAAGCCGATGCCGCGACCTCGCGGTATCCCTTCTTCTCCTTCTCCGCGATCGTCCTGACGACCTGTGCCGTCGCAGCCTCTGCCGACGCGTACTCCTTGGTCTGCGTACGTCCGTCGCTTCCGCACCGTCCGTAGCGCACCGTCACCACGGCGCCCTCGGCCTCGGTCTCCCAGAACTTCGACGCAGTGCCCTCGACGTATTCCCAGCGGCGCACGGCCCCGCCCCTTCCCGCCCGCAGCCCGCTCCGCCGCGGGCTTTTCGATCAGTGGTGCCACACTAGAACGGGCCACTGACAACGCAGCGTGACCGGGGCCCGGCGAGATGAATCAGCAGGTCAGGGGGCGGAGATGGCGCGCTCGCCGCCGGACGGCGCCCACGACGGCGCCACTCCGGTCACCTGGCACACCATCAGGAAGAGCGGGATGGGCGGGGTGTACGGCGTGCGGTTGTCCGGCTGGTGGATCAGCCGGGGCCGGACCGCGGGGACGTACGCCCCCTTCGCGTACGCGGCCTGCGGGGGCCAGTCCAGATCGAGGTCGGAGCCGGCGGGCACGATCCACCACCAGCGCTCGGCGTCCGCGAACACGCAGCCCGTGCGCGGCAGGTGCGACATCAGCCGGAAGCCGTACCGGGCCGGTACCCCCACCGCGTCACAGCCCAGGCTCGCCGACAGCGCGGGCGGCAGCGGCAACCGCACCGTGCCCGTCGCGCCGACGGGCGGCCGGGGCTCACGGGTGCGCCGGGTGCCGAGCAGATGGGACATGGCGTTCTTCAGCATGAGCGCTCCGAGCCGTGCGGCAGTTCCGCCCAGACGATGCGTCCCGAGCCGTTGCCCGCGTCGCGGGAACCCCAGGAGCTGCACATCGCGTCGACGAGCAGCAGGCCGCGTCCGTGCTCGTCGTCGGAGGTCCGGCGCAGCTGCGGCCCGCCGGGCTGGTGTCCTTGGTCCTGTACGGCTATGCGCAGCCGCCTGTCGAGGCGGCGCAGCTCGCACACGACGCGGGAGCTCATGGTGTGCACCACCGCGTTGGTGACCAGCTCGGAAACGATCAGGAGCGCCGAGTCATGGGCGTCCGCGTCCAGCCGCCACTTGTCGAGCCGGGCGCGGGTCAGCCTGCGTGCACCGGCCACCGACTCGGGGTGCGCGGGCAGGGCGAAGCAGTACCGGAGCGCCTCCGTCCCGGGACTGAGATCCATGAGCCGGGGGATGAGCGCACTGCCAGGTGCCACAACCGATTCCTCACAGTGGGGGCTGCGTCACGCTCCGCGTTCCCACGCGAATGAGGGCGGGCGAGACTTCGTGAACTGGTTCACTCACCAACTCTCCCCCTGTCCTGAACACTTGGCAAGGGGCACTCTGAAATTTTCAGAGTGGCTGTGTTCTGGGTGGCCCGCGCATGGCACACTGCTCGCAAACAGCGCATGGGGAGGTCTGAAGTGAGCGAACCGCGGTCCGCCCCGACCGTGGGTCAGGTCGTTCTCGGCAAGCGCCTGCAGGATCTGCGGGAGCGCGTCGGCCTGAGCCGTGACCAGGCCGCCAAGGTGCTGCGGGTCGCACCTGCGACGATACGCAGGATGGAGACCGCCGAGGTCGCTCTCAAGATCCCCTATGTGCAGATGCTGCTGAAGGCGTACGGCGTCCTGGACGACGAGGCCGAGGCCTTCGTGGAACTCGCGGAGGAGGCGAACAAACCCGGCTGGTGGCAGCGGTTCCACGACGTGCTGCCCGACTGGTTCAGCATGTACGTCAGCCTGGAGGGCGCCGCGAGCCTCCTGCGCATGTACGAGCCGCACTTCGTCCCCGGACTGCTGCAGACCGAGGACTACGCGCGTTCGGTGATGCGCACCGGAGCCGTGGGCCAGACCAGACCCGAGGACATAGAACGCCATGTGGCGCTGCGGATGCAGCGCCAGTCCCTGCTCACCAGACCGGACGCCCCGAAGCTGTGGGTGGTGATGGACGAGACGGTGCTGCGCCGCCCCGTCGGCAGCGTCGAAGCGATGCGGGAGCAGATCGACCGGCTGCTCGAAGCGACCGAGATGCCGCATGTGACGCTCCAGATCGCGGAGTTCTCGACCGGACACCACCCTGGCACCTACGGCCCCTTCGTCCTCTTCCGCTTCGGCGTCCCCGAACTCCCCGACATGGTCTACAGCGAGTACCTGACCGGAGCCGTCTACTTCGACGCGCGCCCCGAGGTGGCCTCCTACCTCGAAGTCATGGACCGCATGGCGGCTCAGGCCGCGACTGCACAACGCACGAAGGAAATCCTCCGGGACTTCCGCAAGGAGCTGTGATGGATCCCATATACAACGGCATGCCGGCCGCCGAACTCGGCTCCGAGGGCTGGCACAAGCCGTGGAGCGGTGGGAACGGGGGCAACTGCGTCGAGGCGATGAAGCTGTCCGACGGCAGAATCGCCGTGCGTCAGTCCGCCGATCCCGACGGTCCGGCCCTGATCTACACCCCCCGTGAGATCGCGGCGTTCATCCAGGGAGCCAAGTCCGGTCAGGCGGACTTCCTGCTCACCTGAGGTCGCGGCCCGGCCGCCCGCACCGGGTTTCTTGCCCGAACCCGGAGCGCCGGAGCCGACCGGGCCTCACACTCTTGTTGTTCGCCGACCTATGGACCCATGGAGCGCGCTATGACCGGGCACGACCCCCGAGCCATCGAGATCGACACCACCAAGCCCCATCCCGCCCGGATGTACGACTGGTTCCTCGGTGGCAAGGACAACTACCCGGTCGACGAAGAGATGGCCCGCCAGCTGCTCGCCCTCGACGCGCGGGGGCGGGACATGGCCCGGGTCAACCGGGCCTTCATGCACCGGGCCACCCGATGGCTGGCCGAGAACGGCATCCGCCAGTTCCTCGACATCGGCACCGGCATACCGACCGAGCCGAATCTCCACCAGATCGCCCAGCGGACCGCCCCGGACGCGCGCATCGTCTACTGCGACAACGACCCCATCGTCCTCGCACACGCGGCGGCCCTGCTGCGCTCCACCCCGCAGGGCGCCACCGAGTACATCCAGGCCGACGCCCGCAAGCCGGAGGCCATCCTCGAAGAGGCCGGCAGGGTGCTCGACTTCGACAAGCCGATCGCCCTGTCGCTCCTCGCCCTCCTGCACTTCCTGGGCGACGAGGACGGCGCGGCCGAACTCGTCGACCGCCTCGTCGAGCGCCTCGCCCCCGGCAGCTACCTGGTGCTCTCGCACACCACCGGGGACTTCGACCCCGAAGGCGCGGCGCAGGCGTCCGCCATGTACCGGGCCCGGGGGATGACGCTGCGCCTGCGCTCCCACGCCGAGGTCACCACCTTCTTTGACGAGCTGGAACTCGTCGAGCCCGGCGTCTCGCTCTCCGCGGACTGGCACCCGGAGCTCGGCGAGGTCATCGAGGTCGCCGGCGACGACCCGATCCCGGGCTACGCGGGCGTCGCCCGCAAGGCATGATCCAGGGCCTCTCGTCCGGATCATGCCGGGCACGCGGGGTCCGGCACGCACGCCCGGCCCCGGCCCCGCGCCGACGGCCGGCCGGGCAGCACCCCCGGCTCCCCGGGCCGGCCGCACCGCGGGCCACAATGGACGCATGTCACGACGCACCACACGACCGGGGCGCCCCGCCGCCGGAGCACGGACCCCCGCCGTCACCGCGGAGTCACCGTGCCCCTGCGGCCTGCCCGCCGGCTACGCACAGTGCTGCGGCCGCCTGCACGCCGGGGCCGCCGCCGCACCGAGCTGCGAGGCGCTGATGCGCTCCCGGTACGCCGCCTTCGTCGTCCGGGACGAGGCGTACCTGCTGCGCACCTGGCACCCCGACACCCGGCCGCCCACCGTCGACTTCGATGCCGCGATGCGCTGGGTGCGCCTGGAGGTGCTGGAGACGACCGAGGGCAGCGCGTTCCACACCACGGGCACGGTCACCTTCCGTGCGCACTACACGGACAACGGGCGGCCCGGCTCACTCCACGAGAAGAGCCGCTTCGTCCGCCACGAGGGCGCCTGGGTGTACGCGACCGCGGTCTTCGTCGACTGACACGCGGATACGGCGTCCGGCCCCTCAGCCCGCCGTCCCCGCCAGGGCCTTCCGCGGTGACAGCTGCTGCGCCAGGTCCTCCGCCAGCAGCCGTTTGGCGATCACGTCCACCGCCGCCCGCAGCTGCCGGTCGTCCGGGCGCGCCCCGTGCTCGTCCAGGCGCTCGCCCAGCCACCGTGCCCACGCCTCGGTGATCGCGGCGGCCTCTCGGCTCCCGGCGGCGGTGTGCGTGAACAGATGACCGTCGCCGGTGAGATAGCCCTCCTCGATCATCCGGTCGAAGACCGGCACCAGCACCTCGGGCGGCAGCCGGTGCCGGGCCGCGATCAGCCGCAGACCCGCGTGGCCCACCATCCGCGTGAACAGCTCGACCTGCATCACCGCCCAGGCGCCCGCCATGTCCAGCCGGGTGTCCGAGCCCGCGACGATCGTCCGGGCCGTGTCTGGGCCCGCCTGGCGCAGGATCTTGGCCACGGCGAATTCCAGCAGCCTGGCCGGGTCTCCGGTGGTGGGCTGCGCGAAGCCCTCGCCCATGTCCGTCGAGCCGGCCCGGGCCGTGTCCCGCAGCTTCACCTCCTTCAGGAAGAGCGCCACGAAGAAGCCCAGGACCGCGACCGGCACCGTCCACAGGAACACGGTGTGCAGCGTGTCCGCGTACGCCTGGGCCAGCGGCGCCGACTGCGCGGGGGGAAGGGCGTGCAGCCCCGCCGGGCTCTGCGCGGCCTTCGTCAGCGTCGCGGGGTCGCCTCCGGCCCGCGCCGCCGCCGCGATCCCGTCGGTCAGATTGGGCTTCAGCGCATTGGCGTAGATGGTGCCGAAGACCGCCGTGCCGAAGGAGCTGCCGAGCGTACGGAAGAACGTCACACCCGATGTCGCCGTGCCCAGGTCCGCGTAGTCGACCGTGTTCTGCACGGCGATCGTCAGCACCTGCATGGCCAGACCGATGCCGGTTCCGAGCACCAGCATGTACAGCGACTCCAGCCACACCCCGCTGTCCGGGCCCATCCGGGAGAGCAGATACAGCCCCACCGCCATGACCAGCGAGCCGATGATGGGGAACAGCCGGTACCGGCCCGTCTTGGAGACCACGTTGCCGCTGAAGATCGAGGCGACGAGCAGCCCGAGCACCATCGGCAGCGTCCTCACGCCCGACAGGGTCGCGGAGTCCCCGTCCACGTACTGCAGATACGTCGGCAGGAAGATCATCGCGCCGAGCATCGCGAAGCCCACGATGAAGCTCAGGACCGAGCAGACGGTGAAGACCGGATTCCGGAAGAGCCGCATGGGCAGCATCGGCTCCGCGGCCCGGAACTCCACGAGGCAGAAGAGCGCCAGGGCGACGAGGCCGCCCGCGAAGAGACCGAGGATGACGGGCGAGCCCCACGCGTACTCGTTGCCGCCCCAGCTCGTCGCCAGGATCAGGGCGCTCGCGCCGACCGTGACCATCGCGATGCCCGCATAGTCGATGACGGGCCGGCCCGCGGCCTTGACCGAGGGGATCGTCCGGGCCGCGGCGATCACCACCGCGATGGCGATCGGCACATTGACGTAGAACGCCCAGCGCCAGCTCAGATGGTCGGTGAAGAGCCCGCCGAGCAGCGGCCCGATCACCGTCGACACCCCGAAGACCGCGCCGATCGCGCCCTGGTACTTGCCGCGCTCGCGCAACGGGATCACATCGGCGATCAGTGCCATCGACGTGACCATCAGACCGCCGGCGCCGATGCCCTGCAATCCGCGCCAGACGATCAGCAGCGTCATGTTGGTCGCGAGACCGCAGAGGAACGAACCGGTGATGAAGATGATCGCCGACAGCTGGAAGATGATCTTCCGGCCGAACAGGTCGCCGAACTTGCCCACCAGGACCGTCGCCACCGTCTCCGCGAGCAGATACGCGGTGACCACCCAGGACATGTGGGCGGCGCCGCCGAGATCCGAGACGATCGTCGGCAGCGCGGTGCCGACGATCGTCTGGTCCAGGGCGGCCAGCAGAATTCCCAGCACGATCGTCGCGAAGACGATGTTCCGGCGGCGCGGATCGAGCAGGGGCGGCGCGGCGGCACTCTGCGCGGCGGGTGCGGTCTCGCTGGCAGTGGTCACGCTTGCACCATCACACCGGCCCGCGCCTCGCGCATGTGGGGGACGCCCGGACGAGTCGTCAGGCCGGCAGATCCCGCAGGGAAGCCTTCATCCGGGTCACGAACGCCTCCCGTACGGGCTCCGCCACCCGGTCCAGCGAGAGATACGGATTGAGGTCCTCCAACTCGACGAGCAGCAGCTCGCCCCGCGCGGTCCGGCAGGCGTCGACCCGCTGGATGCCGTGGTCGAGACTGTTCCACTCCACGAAGCCGCGGGCGAACGCCAGATCCGCCGCGTCCGGCGCGTACGGCTCCAGCACCCACCGCCGCTCCGGGTCCGGCGCGTACAGCGCGTACTGGAAGTCGTGGTCGACGAAGTAGAAGGACACCTCGTAGCGGAAGTCGATCCGGGGCTGGACGAGCAGGGCGCCGTCCTCGCCCTCCGGCACCTCCGCCTCCCGTACGAACCGCAGTCCGGTCGAGTCCGCCCCCAGCTTCGGCTTGACCACGTACTCGGGCGCCGAGGGAAGCAACCCCAGATCGGCCGCCCGGTCCACCGTGGGGATCACCGGATGTCCGGCCCGGCTCAGATCGACCAGGTACTGCTTGCCCGCCATGTCCCCGCGGCCGTGCAACGGGTTGTAGACCCGGGTGCCCAGCTCCCGCGCCCGGGCGCGGAACGCGTCGTACGCCGCCTGGTAGTGGAGCACCGGACCGCTGTTGCGTATGACGACCGTGTCGAAGCCCTCCAGCAGCGCGGCGGCGTCCCGGGGGTGACAGAGCGCGACATCGAAGTCCTCCCGAAGCCGCGCCGTCAGATGGATGTCCTCGTCGCAGTAGCGCCGGCCCCGTGCCTCGTAGGCGAGGTCGGTGACGAACAGGACGGACGGGCGAGGGCCGGCGGGCATGGCGTTCTCCCAGGGGATGCGTCGGTGGGCTGCGGATCAATAACCTTGACGGCGTTGCCCGTTCACGACCCTGGAGCGTCATGACGCCTGCCCCGCACGAGCCGTTCGCATCGCAATCGCCGTCGCTGCCCGACATTCTCTCGCCCGCCTTCGCGGCCGATCCCTACGGGGCGTACCGGATCATGCGCGAGAGCGCGCCGCTGATCCGGCACGAGGCCACGAACAGTTACCTCGTCTCCCGGTACGAGGATGTGGAGCGGGTCTTCAAGGACCGGGCGGGGGAATTCACCACCGACAACTACGACTGGCAGATCGAACCCGTCCACGGCAGGACGATCCTCCAGCTCAGCGGTGGCGAGCACGCCGTCCGCCGGGCCCTGGTCGCTCCGGCCTTCCGGGGCACGGACCTCCGGGAGAAGTTCCTGCCCGTCATCGAGCGCAACGCACGCGAACTGATCGACGCCTTCCGGCACACCGGCGAGGCGGATCTCGTCGACGCCTTCGCGACCCGCTTCCCGGTCCTCGTCATCGCCGACATGCTCGGCCTGGACAGGGCGGACCACGAGCGCTTCCACGGCTGGTACACCACCGTCATCGCCTTTCTCGGCAATCTGACGGGCGACCCGGAGGTGGCGGCGGCCGGGGAGCGCACCCGCCGGGAGTTCGCCGAGTACATGATCCCGGTGATCCGGCGGCGCCGGAACGCACCGGGCGACGACCTGCTCTCCACGCTCTGCGCCGCCGAGATCGACGGGGTGCGGATGAGCGACGAGGACATCAAGGCCTTCTGCAGCCTGCTGCTCGCCGCGGGCGGGGAGACCACCGACAAGGCCATCGCCTCCGTCTTCGCCAACCTGCTCACCCACCCCGAACAGCTCGCGGCGGTACGGGAGGACCGCACCCTCATCGACCGGGCCTTCGCCGAGACCCTGCGCCACAC
Source organism: Streptomyces sp. NPDC048295 (assembly GCF_040652135.1). Classification (NCBI taxonomy): domain Bacteria; kingdom Bacillati; phylum Actinomycetota; class Actinomycetes; order Kitasatosporales; family Streptomycetaceae; genus Streptomyces; species Streptomyces sp. NPDC048295. The sequence continues at coordinate 107,108 of NZ_JBEZLL010000019.1, read as the reverse complement.
CCCGCCGGTCCACATGATCATGCGCCAGACGGCGTGCGAGGTGGAGCTGAGCGGCGGTACGGTCCCGGCCGGGGCCACCGTCACCTGCCTGATCGGCTCCGCCAACCGCGACGAATCGCGCTACGAGGCGCCCGACCGGTTCGACATCTTCCGCTCCGACCTGACCAGCACCACCGCCTTCTCGGCGGCCGCCGACCACCTGGCGTTCGCGCTTGGCCGGCACTTCTGTGTCGGTGCGCTGCTGGCCAGGGCGGAGGTGGAGACGGGCGTGAACCAACTGCTCGACGCGATGCCCGGTCTGCGGCTCGCGGACGGCTTCACCCCCACCGAGCACGGCGTCTTCACCCGGGGCCCGCGCTCGCTGCCGGTGCGGTTCACCCCGGTCGCGGCCTGAGACCGGGGCACCCGCGGGGACGTCACCAGGAACTGCCGGGGCGGACCGCCAGCCGCGGGTGGTGGGCGGCGAGGATCTTGTTGGCACGGGCCAGTTCGGAGAGCGCCTGTTCGCGGTCGGCCCGGTCCTCGTCGCAGAGCCGCGGACCGCGGAAGCGTCGCACCTCGCGCGCGGCGCACTCGGCGTCGAATTCCGCCTGCAGGATGTGCTGCGGGATGCAGGATCCGATCAGCGCGGCGACCCGGTCCGGGATCGGTACGGGGACGAGGAGGTGTGAGGCGGTCATGGGGGTTTCCCTCTCGCGATGGTCGGCCAGGAGGCGGTGGTCGGCTCGGCCGCCGGGTGCGGCGGCCGACATCTCCATATGTACGGGACGCAGTTCCGGGTTTCTCGTTGAGAGCGTCTCCGTGTGGCAACCGTTTGAGAGTGACCGTCTATTTCGCCTTACTCGTAAGTAAGTTGACTCATGGTGAGGACCGTGATCCGGCTGAAAGCGGACTCAGAGCGGTGCTTCCTCGCCGCGGGCCCGCAACTGGAGCGCCCGCAGCACGGCCTCGGTGGAGAACCGGCTCTCGGGATCGGTCAGTTGCTCGCCGAAGATGGACTCCAGATTGCGCATCCGGTAGCGGACCGTCTGCGGGTGGACGTCCAGCAGCTCGCCCATGTGGGCGGCGGTGCCACGGGTGTCCAGCCAGATCCGCAGGGTCTCGACCAGCCGTTCCCGGCGGGTGGCGCTGATTCCGGAGATCGGGGCCAGTTCGCGCTGGGCCAACTGGTCGACCAGCACCGGGTCGGAGAGCAGCCACAGGGTGATGAGGTGGTCCTCGCAGAGGATGACGGGCGCGTCGTCGATGATGTGCGTGTCGACGAGTTCGAGCACACGCCGGGCCCAGCGGATCGAGTCCGAGGCCAGGGCGGTGGGCACGGTCAGGCCGATGGCGGCGTGGGTGCCGAGGAGTGCCTCGTCCAGCATGTGTCTCCGGGCGTCGTCGAACGCTCCGGGGATGAGTAAGTGGGGTTGGGGGTCGCTGAGATCGGCGAGGACGTCGCGGTGCGCCACGGCCCGGTCCAGGGTGGCGGGGGAGCGGACGGCGACCAGGGTGACCTCCTCGGGGAGGGTCCATCCGGTCTGTTCGCAGAGCTCGGCGATGGCGCTACGGGGTGCGGGGCGCCCGGCGAGGATCAGGTGCAGCAGACGGCGGCGCATGGCCTCGGTCTGTTCGCCGGTCTGCGACTGCACCTCCAGGAAGCCTTCCCGGGACAGGGATTCGAGCTCGTCGATGTAGGCGAAGAGCGCGTCGGCGAAGCTGAGCATGAGGGTCGGTGAGAAGTTGTAGCTCCGGCCGACCTTCTTGGCCCGTCGCAGCGCGACCCGGGCCCCGAGCCGGTAGGCGCCCTGGAGTGTCTCCATGGTGCGCCCTTCGTACGCCTCGAAGCGCCCGAAGCGCCGGCACATGTCGTCGCGGAGCGAGGTGGAGGCGGACGGTTCGGCGACCAGGTCGACGAACGAGGAGAGGCTCTGCTCGACACCGACACGGATGGCCTGCCCGTTGGGGCCGCTGAGCAGCCGGGCATATTCCGGATAGGCCCGGGTGACCTCCACACCGATCTCCTTGATGAGGCTCGGCAGTTCGGGCCTCATGATGGCGGCGAATTCCTGGGGGAGCGGCCCCAGCGGATCCCCCGTGTCCGACGGCTGTATGAGTTCTGGCATGACTGTCCCCTTGCTCTCCGGCGCCCGGTGGGGGGTCAGGCGGTGGGGAAAGCGCTCCCACGAACCGACAGGTGCGTACCAAGTTCGCGATGAAGATAGACCAAGTCAGCGGTCGTGCCCACTACTTCGGCAAGATCGAAGTGCAAGGGGCACATATCTCGGCCCCGTTGTGGTGCTTCGGTGCAGGTGGGACGCCAGTGCTCACTTCAGGACAATGTTTTTCGGACATCTACTCTTTGGGCGACAAGAAAGTAACCGTGGGTAACGGATTTCCTTCCGGGTGGTTGGTGTCGATTCGTGCGAGTGGTGAGCATTCTCCCCGAGTGGTGCGACCGTGCCGGACCGCTGTCATTCACGGGCCCGGGCACCGCAATATTCGAAGGGGGACATATTCTTCAGTGAAGGGAAATCCTTCTGGATCGGCTGGCCGATATCAGAACCGGTCGGCCGGAATGGATAATTCATCGGCGGTTCCCCTGCGGTGGCGTGTTCGATGGCCCGGGAACGGGTTCCACGACTCCCTGCACGGTTCGGTTGCGTGATGCACGCGGCGCGCCGGGGTGTCATTCGGCCGGGGGTGGACGATCTTACCGGCGGGTACACCGTTGGTCGGCGGGCCGCCCCGTCGCTGGTGACTGCGCCCGGGGTGAGTGTCCTGCGGGGGCCGGGGCGCATGGCACGGCCGTAACTACTCACTTTCGTATAGAAAATCGCGGCGATCTGCTGAGTTGTCGCTAAGGCGGAATGCTTTCGCTGCGAGGGGTGGGGATTTTCTGCGCCGGGTATTGCAGCGTTGGGCTACTGGCTCGTAACGTTCGATCCGCACGGAGTTCGATCACGCAGTCGAGTCCATCGACTTCTGCGTTCCACGATGTGAGCCGCCCTCGTGCCGGGCCCATTCCCAGGGCGTGGTGCGGGGTAATCGGGTACGTCCAACTCCACTTCCCGGAGGTATGTTCCGTGAGAAACACCCTCAGACGAGCCTTGTTCGCCACGACCGTTGCCGCAGCCGCGTTTGGCTTCGCCGCCACATCGGCCTCGGCCACCGCCCTCGCGCAGTGGACCGTGGTCAACCCCAACGCGAACGGCACCTTCACGGCCTCGCTCAAGGCCGGCACGGTGGCGACCCTGGTCGACACCAACACCAGCCAGCAGGTGGACTGCTCGGTGGGCACCGCCAGCGGCACCGCTCCGAGCGGTACGTACTCCTCCGGCGCCGGCCTCGCGAAGATCACTGCCGCCGCCTGGGGATCCACGGCCAGCCCGTGCCCCGGACCGCTCGGCTCGAACTTCACGGCCGTACTCGCCCCGGGTGCTGTCATCAGCATCGACGCGAGCACCTACAGCGGCGGTGTCACCTCGGGGAGCCTGTCCGGGGTCAAGGTCAACCTCACGGGTGACACCATCCTGGGCACCTGCCAGGCCGTGATCTCCGGGTCAGTGAGCAACGTGACCTACACCAACTCCACGGGCGAACTCAACATCAACACCGGTTCGGGCCTGAAGGTGGACAGCGCCACCAACTGCTCGGGGCTGCTCAACGCGGGTGACTCGGCGACGTTCAAGGCCACGTACAAGGTCGCCGCACCGCTCACCATCACCTCGCCGTAACCGAACCGGCGCCGGTGGCAAGGAAGGGCCGCGGAGCGGAGGTTCTCCTCCTCTTCGCGGTCCGCCGTCGGCCGATGTCTTCGTATCCCACGCACGAGTGCCGAGCACCGAGACGACGGCAGGTATGTCGAGATGAGAACAAGGACCACGGACCCGGGGCGCACCGCACGCATCGCCGCAGTCGGTGCGGTGGCGCTCGTGGCGGGCTTCATGCCGGGAACGGGAGCCGCGGCCGATACCCGGACCGCCGAGGCGGACATCGCCTACACCTGTGACCTTCCCTCCGGCGCGCAGCCGGTCGCGGTGCACATCGTGACGGAGCTGCCGGTGAGCACGAGCGTCGGGACGGCGATCCAGCCCCGGGACGTGGCTCTCTCCTTCGAGCTTCCGCGTTCCGTCCTCGCCGCTTCGCCGGACACCGGACCGGCGGCCGTCTCGGGGTCCGCGCGGGTGCTGACCGAGGTCTCGCAGCGGGGCGAGTCGACGGACGTGCCCTGGCAGGGACTGGAGATCCCGGAGACCTCCCTCCCCGCCACGGGCGACCTCGCGCTCAGGGCTACGGGCGAGGTTCCGACGATCACGCCGAGATCGACCGGCGACATCGTCTTCGCCCTGGGGCAGCTGGACGTGGGCCTGGCCCCGAGCGCCGCGGAGGGCGCCGGGGACGCGCCGCCCCCGCTGGCCATCTCCTGCAAGGTCGATCCGGACCAGAGCGCGGAGCTGGCCACGGTCGCCGTTCCCGCGGAGACCGGAACCCCGTCCCCGGACGGGACCGCCCCCGAACCGTCCGGGGGAACCACCCCCGAGCGGTCCGGCGGCATGAAGTCCGAGCGGGCGGAGGCCCTGTCGGCGGGGGGAGTGCAACCACCCTCCGACTGCACGCTCATGACCGGTCCGATCGTGCAGGTGCCCAAGGCGGCACACGGCTACATGGCGGGGTACTCCAACGTCAACAAGCTGGCCGGGGCGATCAGGTTCGACGACCCCGGACATCTGCGACTCAACCTGAACACGTCGGTCTCCTTCCTCAAATGCCCGACGGGCGTGAAGAGCTGGCTGACCACCGACGGCACGCTCGACCACCAGGGCAGGCCACAGATGCCGCCGGCCGAGGGCACCTTCCTCACCTTCGGCTTCATGCCGACGACGGCGAAGATGGAACTGATCCTCGACGGCAGGATCGAGATCGGAACGCTGGGTGACTCGGCCCCCGACCCCGAGACCAAGAAGTACAAGGAGACGACGACCGCCATCGCCCCCGCGCACGTGCGTCTCTACGACGTGAAGGTCAACGGGGAGCCGCTGGACGTCGGACCCGACTGCCGCAGCAGCAACTCGATGACGCTGGAACTGGTCGGCAAGGGGGCGTCCGGCGTGGGTGGGCCCGAGGGCTACACCGTGAAGACCGGAGGGCCCCTGACCGGCTACGCGGATGTGCCGCCGTTCACCGGATGCGGCGTCACCGAGGATCTCGACAACCTCTTCACCGCCTCGGTCTCCGGAAAAGCCAACTACACGAAGATGATGCAGTCCCCGCTGTGCGTCGAAGGTGTTCCGGCGAACTGTCCCGAGCCGCCGAAGCCCAAGCCCGAACGCTGAGAGCTGTTCCGCAAGCGTTGACTTCCCGGATCCCCAGAAAGGCTGGACGAACCATGCGAGCTGCCCCGAAAAGTGTCAGACCCGCTCTCCTCGGTGCGCTGGTGGCGGTGGCCGTCGGCATTCCGCTGAGCACCTCACCGGCGAGTGCCGCCTCCGCCCAGGAGATGAACGGCAACTGGGCCCCCTTCAGCCGCTGTCCGGTCGACGACCCGGCCATGCTGGCCGCGGACGGCCAGACGGACATCCCGATCTGCGTGGCCTCGCACTCCGGGAGCGGGTCCATCAAGCTCGGCAACACGCTGGCGACGACCGGTGCCAACGACCTCCAGTTCGGTGTCGTGCGGAACACCGCGACGGGCGAGTCCAGGGTCGTGCCGCCCGCGGGCGGGGCGATCGTCGGAGCCCCGACGGAGATTCCCGGCGGTCTGCTCGGCATCATGTGCCCGAGCGGGGTTCCGGTGGTCTCCGCCATCTGCGACCAGTTGACGGACAACAGCCTCAACCGGGTCGTCGCCACCGTGCAGTCGGCGGGCACGCCCAGGAACTTCGATGTGGCCGCCGGCATGCAGAGCGGGAAGATCATCGTCGACATCCCGGTCCGCATCCATCTGGAGAACCCCTTCCTGGGGTCGAAGTGCTACATCGGAACCACCTCCGACCCGATCGTGCTGCGCCCGCAGAACCTCACCCAGCCGGCTGTGGGCAGCAAGCGCTTCGATGCCAACGGCACGCCGAACACCGGTGGTGCGCTCAACCGCATCGAGCTGACCGGGAACGACCAGGGCGACGCGGGCTTCGCCGTCCCAGGGGTGAGCGGCTGCGGACCCCTGACCCTCGGTGAGCTGAACTGGGCGGTCAACCTGAAGACAGCGCTCCCGTCGGCGGCCGGCAAGAACAACCTGGTACTCAACAACGCCGCCACGTACACGGGGGGCCTGGCTTCCCCCGGCGCGGCGGCGCCCGGTGCCGGCCGGCTGCTGTCGGAGAGCTGGCACGCGGGAGTGGCCCGGTAGGAATTCCTTCCGCAACTCCTTCCCGGAGTACGGACATCAGTGATGCCGCCCGCCCCGCCCGGCACATTCCGCCGGGCGGGGCGAGTGCATTCGCACCGGTGCGCCGGACAACTCACTTGTCGACAAGCACGCGATAGGCAGTGCTCACTCGCTCACAAAAAGAAAAAGAGCCGCCGAGTGCCGTGCAAAAAGTTGACGAACCAGTATTGCGAAGCCAGGTTACCGGGTCGTAGCGTCCCGGTTGAGCAGCGGCGAAACGTATCCGCGGCTGTTCGTCCGGTGCCCTCCGGAGCCCCGACGGATCCGGCCTCGCCGGCCGTGGGGACCAGGTCCGCGTGCCCGAGACCTTGCGCAGATTCCGACAAAGCCGCCCCACGGCTTTGTCACTCGGTGACAAGTGATCCGCACCGAGCCCCAGATTCGTCGATTTCCGCTGCTCAACGGCTTGTCCTGGCGGTTTCGACGGACATAGCGTGCGCCTCCTGGTGCATGTGTGACGAGCCGCCATTGGATTTCTCAGAGCCGGAGCGCTGACAGATGACTTCGTTCACCACAACTTCGAAGGAGGGCCGATGGGAATCGAAGTAGTCGTCGAAGGCCTCACGAAGTCCTTCGGCAAGCAGAACATCTGGCAGGACGTCACTCTCACACTGCCCGCCGGTGAAGTGAGCGTCATGCTCGGACCTTCCGGCACCGGAAAGACCGTCTTCCTGAAATCCATCATCGGCCTGCTGAAGCCCGAGCACGGACGCGTCCTCATCAACGGCGTCGACATGGTGAACAGCCCGGAACGCGAGATCATGGAGACCCGCAAGCTCTTCGGGCTCATGTTCCAGGACGGCGCCCTCTTCGGGTCGATGTCGCTGTTCGACAACATCGCCTTCCCTCTGCGTGAACACACCCGCAAGAAGGAATCGGAGATCCGCCGCATCGTCATGGAACGGATCGACATCGTCGGTCTCCTCGGTGCCGAGGACAAGCTGCCCGGTGAGATCTCCGGAGGGATGCGCAAGCGGGCCGGGCTGGCCCGCGCCCTCGTCCTGGATCCGCAGATCATCCTCTGCGACGAACCGGACTCCGGACTCGACCCGGTCCGCACCGCCTACATCTCCCAGCTGCTCATCGATCTCAACGCACAGATCGACGCGACGATGCTGATCGTCACCCACAACCTCGACATCGCGGCCACCGTCCCGGACAACATGGGGATGCTCTTCTGCCGCAACCTCGTCACCTTCGGACCGCGCGAGGTGCTGCTCACCAGCGACATGCCGGTCGTCTCCCAGTTCCTCGCGGGGCGCCGTGAGGGGCCCATCGGGATGGCCGAGGAGAAGGACGCCGCCACCCTCGCCGCCGAGGAGATGAACGGCTACGGAGTCGGCATCAGCTCCGCCAACGCGCCCCGCACCGTCGTACCGCAGCTGGAGCCCTCGCCCGGCATGCCTGTACGGCAGGCCGCGCTGCGCCGCCGGGAAAGGGTCCTGTCGATGATGGGGCAGCTGCCCGAGGCCGCCCGCACGGCCATCATGAAGAGCTACACCCCGGCCGTGGGCGGTGAACGCCTGTGACGGCCCCCATGCCGGTGCTGCCCCCCGAGCCGCCCCCGGCCGGCGCGGCCGAGGCGGCGCCGCCGAAGACACCCGGGCACCAGCCGCCCAGCTGGCTGCTCGCCCCGCTGCGCGAGACCGGGAAGCTGTTCTCGCTCGCCGCGACCGTGAGCCGGGACGTCTTCCGACGGCCCTTCCAGGTAAGGGAGTTCATCGAGCAGTTCTGGTTCGTCGCCAGCGTCACCATCCTGCCCGCCGCACTCGTCTCGATCCCGTTCGGCGCCGTCATCGCGCTCCAGGTCGGATCGCTGACCCAGCAGCTGGGTGCCCAGTCCTTCACCGGCGGAGCCAGCGTCCTCGCCGTCATCCAGCAGGCCAGCCCGATCATCGTGGCCCTGCTGATCTCCGGTGCCGCGGGCTCGGCCATCTGCGCCGACCTCGGCTCGCGCAAGATCCGCGAGGAACTCGACGCGATGGAGGTCATGGGCGTCTCACCCATCCAGCGCCTGGTCGTCCCCCGCGTCCTGGCGACCATGCTGGTCGCCGTCCTGCTGAACGGCCTGGTCTCCGTCGTCGGCACACTGGGCGGCTACTTCTTCAACGTGATCCTCCAGCACGGCACCCCCGGTGCCTACCTGGCCAGCTTCTCCGCCCTCGCCCAGCTCCCCGACCTGTACATCAGTGAGGTCAAGGCGCTGATCTTCGGCTTCATCGCGGGCATCGTCGCCGCCTACCGGGGACTCAACCCGCGTGGCGGCCCCAAGGGCGTCGGCGACGCGGTGAACCAGTCCGTCGTCATCACCTTCATGCTGCTGTTCTTCGTGAACACGGTCCTCACGGCGATCTATCTCCAGATCGTCCCCGCGAAGGGGAGCTGACCGATGTCGATGCTCAGCTGGCTCGACCGATCCGGTGATCAACTCACCTTCTACGTACGTGCGTTGATCTGGGTTCCCCGGACCCTGCGCCGCTATCTGCGCGAGGTCCAGCGGCTGCTGGCCGAAGTTGCCTTCGGCAGCGGCGGACTCGGTGTCATCGGCGGAACCATCGGCGTGATGGTCGCGATGACCCTCTTCACCGGCACGGTCGTCGGTCTCCAGGGGTACGCGGCCCTCAACCAGATCGGCACCTCCGCCTTCACCGGCTTCATCTCCGCCTACTTCAACACCCGGGAGATCGCCCCGCTCGTCGCCGGACTCGCGCTCTCCGCGACCGTCGGTGCCGGCTTCACCGCCCAGCTCGGCGCGATGCGGATCAACGAGGAGGTCGACGCCCTGGAAGCGATGGGCGTGCGGTCCATGCCGTACCTCGTCTCCACCCGGATCATCGCCGGGGTCGTCGCGATCATCCCGCTGTACGCGATCGGGCTGCTCTCCTCGTACCTCGCGTCCCGCTACATCACGGTCCTGTTCAACGGGCAGTCGGCGGGCACCTACGACCACTACTTCAACCTCTTCCTCTCCCCGGACGACGTGCTGCTGTCGGTGCTCAAGGTGCTGATCTTCAGCGTGATGGTGATCCTCGCCCACTGCTACTACGGCTTCCACGCCACCGGCGGGCCCGCCGGTGTGGGGGTCGCGGTCGGACGGTCGGTACGCAACGCCATCGTGCTCATCAGCGTCACCGACTTCTTCCTCTCCCTCGCCATCTGGGGCGCTACCACGACGGTGAAGGTGGCCGGCTGATGAATTCCCACCGGACGCAGACCGCCCGCCGGAGACTCGCCGGAGTCGCCTTCCTCCTCGTGCCCGCCGTGCTCGTATGGGTCTCGGTCTCGGTGTACCGGAAGGACTTCACCGACGACGCGACCGTGACCGTGCGCACCTCCAGCGTCGGCAACGAGATGCACGACAACGCCGATGTGAAGCTGCGCGGCGTCGTCGTCGGGCAGGTCCGCTCCATCACGGCCGACGGGAACGGGGCACGGCTCACCCTCGCCATCGAGCCCGGCAAACTCGACCGGATCCCGGCCGACGTGACCGCGCAGATGCTGCCCACCACGCTCTTCGGGGAGCGGTTCGTCGCACTCGTACCGCCCGAGATGCCGTCCGCACAGCCGCTTCGGGCCGGTTCCGTCATACCGCAGGACCGCTCCAGCAACGCCATCGAGCTGGAGGAGGTCCTCGACAACGTCCTGCCGCTGCTGACCGCCGTCAAACCGGAGAAGCTCGCCGCCACCCTGGGCGCGGTCTCCCAGGCCCTCCAGGGGCGCGGCGAGAAGCTCGGCGACACCCTCGTCACGCTCGACGCCCACCTGGCGAAGTTCAATCCCCAACTCCCCACGCTCAACGCCGACATCAAGGAACTCGTCAAGGTGAGCAAGGTGTACGGGGATGCGGCCCCCGACGTGCTGGACGCACTCACCGACTTCACCACCACCAGCGGCACCATCGCCGAACAGCAGGCACAGCTCGCCGGGCTCTACGGATCCACGACCGCCTCCGCGCGCGACCTCACCTCGTTCCTTCAGGAGAACAAGGACAACCTGATCCGGCTCTCCGCCACGAGCAGGCCGACGCTGGAGCTGCTGGCCAGGTACTCGGACGAATTCCCCTGCACGCTGCGGACCATGGCCGGTTTCGTCCCGGCCATGGACAAGGCGCTCGGCAAGGGCACCGACCGGCCCGGACTCCACGTCACCATCAAGTCCGTGAAGTCGAAGGGCAAGTACGTGCCCGGCAAGGACACCCCGGTCTACAACGCGACCGGCGGACCCCACTGCTACTCGGTGCCGTACGTGGGCAAGGCCGTCCCGACCGCCGACGCCCGCACGGCGGCCGCGGTCACCGCACCCGCCGGCACACCCGCCGCCACCGTGTCCACGCCGAAGGACCCCGCCCTCGGCATGCCCAACTCCCCGCAGGAGAGCCGGCTCGTCAACGAGCTGGTCGCTCCCTCACTGAAAGTCCAGCCGCAGACCCTGCCCGACTGGAGCAGCGTGCTCATCGGTCCGGCCTTCCGCGGTGCGGAGGTGAAGCTCAAGTGAAGCGCCGCTCTCTCGCCGCTCCGCTCACGAAATCGATCGTCTTCATCCTGGTGACGGTCCTGGCCACCACGGTGCTGGCGCTGTCCATCGCCAACACGGGCGTCGGCGACACCACCACGTACCGGGCCAGGTTCACCGACGCCACCGGACTGGTCGTCGGCGACAGTGTGCGGATCGCCGGGGTCAAGGTCGGACAGGTCGAGTCCATCGAGGTCGCCGACAAGAGGCTCGCAGAGGTCGGCTTCGCCGTCCGCAAGGGACGCAGGCTCCCCGCCTCGGTGACCGCCTCGATCAAGTACCTCAACATGGTCGGCCAGCGGTACATCGACCTCGACCAGGGGGCCGGGCCGGTCGGCAGGAGCTTCGCCGCCGGAGCCACCATCCCGCTCTCCCGCACCACCCCGGCGCTCGACCTCACCCAGCTCTTCAACGGCTTCCAGCCGCTCTTCGAAGGGCTCTCCCCGCCCGACGTCAACCAGCTGGCCGGCTCCATCGTCCAGGTGCTCCAGGGCGAGGGCGGCACCGTCGACAGCATCCTGTCGCACGTCGGATCACTGACCGGCACGGTCGCCGCCAAGGACAAGGTGATCGGCGAGGTGATCAAGAACCTCAACACGGTCCTGAAGACCGTCAACGACCGCGAGGCCGGTTTCGACGACCTCGTCGACACCCTGCAGAAACTCGTCACCGGATTCGCCGGCGACCGCAAACCGCTCGGCCAGGCGGTCACCGCCATGGGGGCGCTCACCACCGTCACCGCGGACCTCCTCGACGACGGCCGGGCACCCCTCAAGAGCGACATCAAGCAACTCGGCCGGCTCTCGGACCAGCTGGGCGAAGGAACCCCGCAGATCGAGAACTTCCTGCAGAAGACCCCGGCCAAGATGGCGGCGATCAGCCGGCTCACCTCGTACGGCTCCTGGCTCAACCTCTACCTCTGCGAGGCCAGGGTCAGCGGCGTGACGACCGAGGACGGCAGTGCCCCGCCCACCGGCATCGTGGTCAGGAAGCCGAGGTGCCAGTCATGAGGATCAAACCCGTACGGGAACGCAACCCCGTCGCCGTGGCCGTCGTGGGGCTGGTCGTCCTCGCCCTCATCGGCCTGGGCGCCTACCGCGTCGACGCGCTGCCCTTCATCGGCGGCGGCACCACCTACAGCGCCGACTTCACCGAGTCGGCCGGACTGAGCGAGGGCGACGAGGTGCGGGTCGCCGGAGTGAAGGTCGGCGAGGTCACCGGCGTGTCGCTCGACGGGCCCAAGGTGAAGGTCAGCTTCAAGGTCAAGGACGTCTGGATCGGCAACACCTCCACCGTCGGCATCGCCATCAAGACCCTGCTCGGCGAGAAGTACCTCGCCGTCGACCCGCTGGGCAACGCCGCGCAGGACCCGCACGAACGCATCGGGGCGAGCCGCACCACATCCCCGTACGACGTCACCCAGGCGTTCAACGGACTCGGCGAGACCATCGACGAGATCGACACCGCCCAGCTCGCCAAGAGCTTCGAGACGATCTCCGCCACCTTCAAGGACTCCCCGCCGGACGTGAAGAGCGCGGCCGACGGGCTCTCCGCCCTCTCGAGGACCGTCTCCGAACGGGACGCCGAGCTCGCCACCCTCCTCAAGGGAAGCAAGCAGCTCACCAAGACCCTCGCCGACAAGAAGAGCAGCTTCGAGATCCTGCTGGAGGACGGCAACCTGCTCCTCGGCGAGATCCAGGCGCGCCGCGACTCCATCCATCTGCTGCTCACCGGCACCAAGAACCTGGGCACCCAGCTCACCGGCCTCGTGCAGGACAACAACAAGCAGCTGGGGCCCACCCTGGACTCGCTCGGCCGGGTCACCGCCGTACTGGTGAAGAACCGCAAGAGCCTCGACAAGGTGCTCTCGCTCGCCGGCTCGTACAGCCGGCTCGTCGGCAACACCCTCGGCAGCGGCCGCTGGTTCGACAACTACGTCTGCGGAGTCGTCCCCAAGGAGTACGTGCCCGCGGGCACACCCGCCGGGCCCGAGTGCAAGCCACCCAAGCAGCAAGGCGGCCGCTGACATGAGAATGAAGCGCATCGTCGGCATCGGCGCCGGACTCGCCGTGGTGGCCGTCGCGGCCACCACCGGCGTGCTGGCCATGGACGACGAGGGAACGACGACCATCACCGCCTACTTCGACCAGGCCACCGGTGTGTACGCCGGGTCGGACCTGCGGATCCTCGGCGTCAGGGTCGGCCGGGTCGAATCGGTCACCCCCCGGGGCAAGGAGGTCGCGGTCACCCTGCGGGTCGACAAGGGCGTCAAGGTCCCCAAGGGGGTGCACGCCGTGGTCGTCGCCCCCAGCCTCGTCGCCGACCGCTACATCCAGCTCGCCCCCGCCTACGACGGCGGGCCGCAGATCGCGGACGACGCCGTACTGCCGGCCGCGAACAACGCCACACCCGTCGAGGTGGACCAGCTGTACGACTCCATCACGGAGCTCTCCAAGGCCCTCGGCCCGGACGGAGCCAACGCCGACGGAGCCCTCTCCGCCCTCCTCGACACCGGGGCCAAGAACCTCGACGGCAACGGCAAGGCCATCGGTGACTCCATCGAGCAGTTCGGCAAGGCCACCAAGACCCTCGACAAGAGCAGCGGCAACCTCTTCGACACGCTGTCCTACCTGCAGACCTTCACCACCATGCTGAAGGACAACGACGGCAACGTCCGCGCCGCCGAACAGCAGCTCAACTCGGTCACCGGGTTCCTCGCCGACGACAAGGAGAACCTCGGTGCCGCGCTGAAGGAACTGGGCACCGCACTGGGACAGGTCAAGGGCTTCATCCAGAAGAACCGCGGTGCCCTCAAGGCGAACGTGGACGCCCTGGTGCCGCTCACCCAGACCCTGGTCGACCAGCGGGCCTCGCTCGCCGAGTCACTGGACACGCTGCCGCTCGCCGCGGGCAACGTCGTCAACGCCTACGACCCGGTGAACCGCACGCTCAACGGCCGTACCAACCTCAACGAGCTCTCCATGGGCGGACCGCTCACCGAATCCACCGGACTCGCCGGCCTCACCCCGGTGGACGGCGCACGCCGCAAGGCGCTGCCGACCCTGCCGCTCCCGGCGGTCGGCACCGTCTACGGCACCCCGGCGAAGACCGCCACGGAAAAGAAGGGGGCGAACCGATGAGCCGAGTGCTGCGCAGACCCGGAGCCCGCACGACCGGCGTCGCCGCGGTGCTGGCCGTGGGCGTCGGCCTGGCCCTCGTCGTCACCGTCTCCGGCCTGCCGTCGTTCACCGGGATCGACCAGGTCCCGCTGCCCGGCGGCGCCGACCTCGGCGACCACCCGTACGAGGTCACCGCGGAGTTCGCGGACGTTCTCAGCCTCGCCCCGCAGGCGTCGGTGAAGGTCAACGACGTCGCCGTCGGCCGTGTCACCAAGGTCTCCCTCGGCTCGGGCAGCTGGAACGCCAAGGTCACCATGCGCGTCAACGGCAAGGTAGAACTGCCCGCCAACGCCTACGCCCACCTGGAACAGTCCAGCCTCCTCGGCGAGAAGTACATCCAGCTCGCCGCGCCCGCGCGCGGCGCCGCCCAGGGCAGGCTCGCCGACGGGGACCGCATCCCGCTCTCCCGCACCAACCGGAACCCCGAGGTCGAAGAGGTCTTCGGTGCCCTGTCGATGCTCCTCAACGGCGGCGGCGTCAACCAGCTCAAGACCATCACCACCGAGCTCAACAAGGCGCTCGCCGGACGTGAACCCCAGATGCGCTCCATGCTCGGCCGCGTCAACACCCTCGTCACGAACCTGGACGGCCACAAGAAGGACATCACCGACGCCCTCGACGGGGTGAACCGGCTCTCCGCCACCCTGGCCACCCGCAAACAGGACGTCGGGACGGTCCTCACCGGACTCAGCCCCGGCCTGAAGGTCCTGGAGAAACAGCGCGGCTCGCTCCTCACCATGCTGCGTTCGCTCGACACCCTCTCCGCCGTCGCCGTCGACACGGTCAACAAGAGCAAGGCCGACATGATCGCCGACCTCAAGGCCCTCGCTCCCAGCCTCAAGGCGCTCGCCGACTCCGGCCGCGACCTGCCCGACTCCCTCCAGGTGCTGCTCACCTACCCGTTCACCGACGAGGTGCTGCGTGGGGTGAAGGGCGACTACCTCAACGTCTACCTGGATGTGACGGCCATGCCCGGCACGCAGATCATCCCGTCGCTCGTCCCGGCGGTTCCCCCGAAGGCCGGGAGCAGCGCAGCCGGCCGGGAACTGCCGCTGCCCCTTCCCGCGGTCCCGACGGCGGGCACGGACGGGAGCAGCCGATGATCACCCTCGCCATCCGGCTCAAGAACATCGCCTTCCTGGTCATCGCGGTCCTCGTGCTCGGCTTCCTCGGCGTCCGGTACGCCGACCTCGGCCACTACATCGGCCTGCGCAGCTACTACACCGTCAAGGTCCAGCTCCCGCGCACCGGCGGGCTGTACACCCACTCCAACGTCACCTACCGGGGGGTCTCGGTGGGCCGGGTCGGGCCGATCGAGCTCACCGACGACGGAGTCGAGGCCGAACTGCGCATCGAGAAGGACGCCCCGAAGATCCCGGACGGCCTCAAGGCCGTCGTCGCCAGCCTCTCCTCGGTCGGCGAGCAGTACGTGGATCTGCGGCCCACCCGCACCGGGGGCCCGTACCTGGCGAACGGCTCCGTCATCGACCAGGCCGACACCACCGTCCCCGCCCCCGTCACCGATGTCCTCACCAGCGTCAACGACCTCGCGAGCTCGGTCGATCCGGAATCCCTGCGCACGGTCGTCGACGAGTTCGGCACCGCGTTCGAGGGACGCGGCGACGACCTCCAGGTGCTGCTGGACACCGGGAGCGATTTCGTCCGGGCGGCGGACGACGCGCTGCCGGTCAACACCCGGCTCATGATCGACGGCCGGACCGTGCTGCGCACCCAGGCCGAACAGGGCGAGGCACTCAAGGGCTTCGCCTCCGGCGCCAGGGAACTGGCCGCACAGCTCAAGAGCTCCGACACCGATCTGCGCAAAATGATCGCGGTCGCCCCCGACGCGACCGGACAGATCAGCGGGCTGCTGAGGGACCTCGACCCGAGCTTCGGCGTCGTCGTCGCCAACCTCCTCACCACCTCCGAGGTCGCCGTCACCAGGCAGCGCGGCATGGAGGAACTCCTGGTGAAACTGCCCGCGGTGGCGGCCGCCGGAGCCAGCGCGATCGACGAGAACGGCGCCCGGTTCGGGATGTCGGTGACCTTCTTCGAACCGCTGCCCTGCACCGCCGGATACGGCGGCACCGTCTACCGCACCGGTCTGGACACCTCGGCCGGACCGCCCGTCAACACCAAGGCGCGCTGCACCTCTTCACCCGGCACCGGCATCAACGTGCGCGGCAGCGCCAACGCGCCGAAGGGCGGCGCCGTGCCCGAGCCCGCCAAGCCCGGCTCGATGCTGCTGAGCGACGACACGGACCGGCTCCCGGGCGCGCTCGGAGTCACCGGCCGGAGCCCGTCGGACGGCGACGGCATGGCCGGCCTGCTGGGACTCGGACAGGAGGGCGGCCGATGACGGCCCGTACGAAGACCGTGACCGGCTGGGCGGTGCTGCTCGCCGCCGTGCTGGTCTGCGCCCTCGGCGGCTGGTCGTACGCCCGGGCGCGCGGCGACGAGAGCCTCGCCTACGCCAAGAGCCGCGATGCCGCGCTGGCCGACGGCAAGCACCGCCTCTCCCTGCTGAACACCCTCGACGCCAAGGACGCCGGAAGCGTCGACAGCGGCCTCGGCGCCTGGCTCGACTCCTCCACCGGGCCGCTCCACGACCAGCTGGGACGCACCCGGAGCAAGGACGCGAGGGAACTGACCAAGTCCGGTGCCACCGCACGCGGCAAGGTCACCGACGCGGCGCTCACCGCGCTCGACGAGCGGACCGGAACGGCCGGGATGATCGCGACCGTCGACGTGGAGGTCACCCCGCGCTCCGGAAAGGCCGGCACCGAACGCAAGCGCTTCGAGGCCACGCTGGCCCGCACCCCGGACGGCTGGAAGGTCAAGGCGCTCACGGCGATTCCGGTCGGGAGCGGCGAATGAAGGAGCGGGGAGGGACAGCGGTCGTGAGTACGGACACCGGCACGGACACGGAGACACGGGAAGCCGAGGAGGCCGAGGAAGCCGGTGCGGCCGCCGAGGAGGACCGGCAGGACGCGGCCGGGCCCGCCCGGCGGTGGCCGCTCGTCGTGGCAGCCGTCCTGGCCGTCGCACTGCTCGCGACCGGCGGCGTGCTCTTCGCCGAGGGCAGGGCGCTGCGCGACACCCCCGCCACCTCGAACCGCGCGCTGACCGACAGCGAGGCGACCACCCGGGTCGCGGGCGATGTCAGCAACGCACTCGGCAAGGTCTTCTCCTACAGCCCGCAGGCCACCGCCGTCACCAAGGAGTCGGCGAAGCAACTCCTGGCCGGCAAGGCGCTCCAGCAGTACGCGGCCCTGTTCGGCCAGGTCGAGAAGCAGGCCGCGGACCAGAAGCTGACGCTGACCACCCATGTCGTGCGCGCCGGAGTGACCCGGCTGACGGACGACAGCGCCCACCTGCTGGTCTTCCTCGACCAGGTCTACGAGCGGGAGGGCAGGCCGGCCACCACGGCGGCGGCCCAGCTCTCCGTCACCGCCCAACTGCGGGACGGCCGCTGGACCGTGGTCGAGATCGCCTCCAGATGACAGCACCCACACGCGCAACTCGGTACGGATCGGCCGGCAGGGGAGAGACAGCAATGGCACGGGTACGGAAGACGGGGAACCCGCTGACGGCGGTGGCGGTCGTACTGGCGGTCGCGGCGGCCGGCGCGGCGGCCTGGGGCGGAGTGTCGTGGTACGACGCCGCGCACGACGAGTCGGCGCAGTACGCGCAGTCCCGCGACGAGGCGCTGGCCGCGGGCGAGCAGGCCGTGCAGAACATGAACACGCTCGACCACCGGAAGCTGGAGAAGGGCCTCGACACCTGGGAGGACTCCACCACCGGCGACCTGCACCAGCAACTGGTGGACGGACGCTCGGCGTTCGTGAAGCAGATCGAGCAGGCGAAGACGGTCAGCACGGCCCAGATCCTGTCCGGGGCGGTGACCGAACTCGACGACCGGGCCGGCAAGGCCGGAGTCATGGTGGCGCTGCGGGTCACCGTGACCGCGCCGAAGGGAAAGCCCGCGGTGAAGGAGAGCCGGATGCTCGGCAAGCTCACCCGTACCTCCGAGGGGTGGAAGCTCAGCGCCCTCGGCCAGGCACCCGTCGGCAACACGGCCGGCTGAGAGGCCGCCGGGTGACCTCCGGCCGGACGGCCACTCCGCTCTCCGGTCCCAGGCCACCCGACAGCCTCTGACGCCACCGACTCCCACCCCGCCACCGAGAGGACCCCCGGACATGTCGACGACCCGTCACCTCGTCAACCGCCGGCGCCGGCTGGCCACCGTCGCCGCGGAGCGCCCCACCGCGACCGCCCCCGCACGGCGGCCCGCGACCACGGACACATCCCCGGACGAGCCGACACGTACCGCCGCGGCGGAGGACACCACCACCGACGACGAGGCCACGGACGGCGCCGGTCCGGCCCGGGACCAGGAGGAGAAGGCACCGCGCGGCGAGCGCCCGTCCCGTCTCCGCGTCCGGCTGCCGGCCGTTCTCTGTGCCCTCACCGTTCTCCTCGGGGCCTTCGCCGCCTGGGCGTTCACCTCGGCCGGGAGCCTGGGCGACGACCCGTCCCGGCAGAACACCGCACTCACCGACATCGCACGGACCAGTGAGGTGAAGGGCCAGATCGCCGACGCCGTGGGCGCGGTCTTCTCGTACAACTACGCATCGCCCGGCAATTCCGAGGACGCGGCCAGAACCCATCTGGTCGGCAGGGCGGTGCAGCAGCACAAGGACATGCTCGCCCAGGTCCGGGCCCAGGGACAGAAGCAGAAGCTGGTGCTGACCACGACCGTCACCGACAGCGGTGTGGAGCTCCTGGACGGGGACCGGGCCAGGCTGCTGATCTTCGCCGACCAGAGCAACACCCGTACCGGGAAGTCGGACGAGACGACCTACGCGGCGGCCATGTTCGCCGTGGACGCCGTCCGACGCGGCGACACCTGGCGAATCTCCGCCATCGATACGTTCACCCGGTGACCCGGGGGAGGGGAGCACGCATGAGGTTCAACGGCACCATGCGCCGCGGACTCAGCGGCACGGCGGCCGCGGTCGCCGCGATGGCCGCGCTCACCGCGTCCCAGGCACCGGGACTCGTCGCTCACGGAACGACGCCGGAGAAGCGTCAGGAGACCGACGAGGTGAAGTGGTCGCACGTGCCCAACGACGACTCGTACCACACCGAACTCCCGCCGCTGCAGTCCCCGAAGCCGCCCAAGGCCGGTACGAAACAGACCCCGGCCGCCGCCCGGTCGTGGGCCGAGGCGGGCATCCCGGCCACGGTGCTCGCCGCCTACCGCAAGGCGGAGAGCGCACTGGGGAAGACCGACCCCGGATGCCGCCTGCCGTGGCAGCTGCTCGCGGCGATCGGCAAGGTCGAGTCCGGCCAGGCGGGCGGGGGACGGGTGGACGCCCACGGCACGACCCTCACCCCGATCCTCGGACCGCTCCTCAACGGTGCGGGCTTCGCCAACATCCCGGACACCGACGACGGCGTGTACGACGGCGACCGGACCTACGACCGGGCGGTCGGCCCGATGCAGTTCATCCCCTCGACCTGGGCCCACTGGGGGCAGGACGGGAACGGCGACGGGCGCCGCGACCCGAACAACATCTTCGACGCCGCACTCGCCGCCGGGCACTACCTCTGCGCCGGGCCGCGCGATCTGTCGGTGAAGGCCGATCTGGACCGGGCGATCCTCAGCTACAACCACTCGGACACCTATCTGCGCACCGTGCTGTCCTGGCTGGAGTTCTACCGCAAGGGCATCCACCCGGTGGCCGACGGCAAGGGCACCGTCCCGAAGAGCCCCGGCGCGGGCGGCCCCAACAAGCCGAAGCATCCGGTCGGCGGTCCCGGCGCCCCGGACGGCGGCATCGTCGTGGGCCCGCAGCCCGGCGGCTCGCACCAGCCCTCGACGTCCGCCCCACCGAAGCCCTCCGGATCGCCGACCGGCTCCCCGGACCCCACCACCTCCCCGGACCCCACCGGCCCGGGCACCGCCTCACCCGATCCGACCGACACCGGACCGGCCTCCCCGGACCCCGGTACGAGCCCCGACCCCGGCACCTCGGAGCCGGGCCCCGGCTGCCCGACGGGCTCACCGTCACCGGACCCGACCGAGACCGCCGGAACCACCGAGTCCCCGGAACCCGACCCGACGACGAGCGAGGACCCCTGCGCCACGCCGTCGGGCTCACCGTCCGCCGGCTGACAGCACCTGGGCCAGGTCGTACCGCACCACCTCCTCCAGCTGCGCGTAGGTGCAGCCGGCCGGGGTGCGGTCCGGCCGCCACCGGCGGAACCGGGCGGTGTGCCGGAACCGGTCGCCCTCCATGTGGTCGTACGCCACCTCGCAGACCCGCTCCGGGCGCAGCGCCACCCACGACTGGTCCTTCTTCCCCGACCAGCGGCTCTGCGTCCCGGGCAGCCGGGCGTGCTCGTGCGCCTCGGCATCGGCCCAGGCCGCCCACGGGTGACCGGCGAAGCCGACGCGCAGTGGCTCCAGTTCCGCGACCAGCTCCGCGCGGCGCCGCATCGAGAACGCCGCACAGACCCCGACGTGCTGGAGCACGCCCCCGGAGTCGTACAGGCCGAGCAGCAGCGAGCCGACGACCGGGCCGCTCCTGTGCAAGCGGTACCCCGCGACCACGCAGTCGGCGGTCCGCTCGTGCTTGATCTTGTACATCACCCGGGTGTCGGGGCGGTACGGCAGGTCGAGCGGCTTGGCCACCACACCGTCGAGCCCCGCGCCCTCGTACCGCTCGAACCACTCCTGGGCGAGGGCCGGGTCCGTGGTCGCCGGGGCGAGATGGACGGGGGCCGACGCTCCGGAGAGCGCCGCCTCCAGCACGGCGCGGCGGTCCGCCTGCCGGGCGGAGAGCAGCGAGTCGTCGCCCACGGCCAGGATGTCGAAGGCGATCAGGCTGGCCGGGGTCCGCTCGGCGAGCAGCCGCACCCGGGAATCCGCGGGATGGATGCGCTCGCTGAGCCGGTCGAAGTCCAGCCGCCCGTCGTACGCGATCACGATCTCGCCGTCGATCACACAGCGCGGCGGCAGATTCTCCCGGACCGCGATGACCAGCTCGGGGAAGTAGCGGGTGAGCGGCTTGCCGGTGCGGCTGCCGATCACCACCTCCTCGCCGTCCCGGTGCACGATCGCGCGGAAGCCGTCCCATTTGGCCTCGTACTGCATACCGGGCGGGATCCTGGACACGGACTTGGCGAGCATCGGCTTCACGGGAGGCATCACCGGCAGGTCCATGGCCCGATTCTGACCCACGACCGGACGCAAGTCTCCCGATATGCGGCATATGTGAGCCCGGCCTACCGTGACCGTCATGGGTGCAGCGGTGAAAGCAGTGGAGCTCGAAGCCGGCGGACGGGCCGTACGGCTCTCCAGTCCGGACAAGATCTACTTCCCGGAGAAGGGCTACACCAAGCGGGACGTGGCCGAGTACTTCCTGGCCGTCGGCCCCGGCATCACCCGCGCCCTGCGCGACCGGCCCACCACCCTCCAGCGCTTCGTGGACGGTGTCGAGGGCGAGTTCTTCTACCAGAAGCGCGCCCCGAAGAACCTCCCCGACTGGATCCCCACGGCACGGATCGCCTTCCCGAGCGGCCGGCCCGCCGACGAGATCTGCCCCACCGGGCTCGCCGCCGTCATCTGGGCGGCCAACCTCGGCACCCTCACCTTCCACCCCTGGCCCGTCCGCAGCACCGACACCGACCACCCCGACGAACTGCGCATCGACCTCGACCCGCAGCCCGGCACCGACTACGCCGACGCGGTGCGCGCCGCCCACGAGCTGCGGTCCGTGCTCGACGGCCACGGGCTGCGCGGCTGGCCCAAGACCTCCGGCGGCCGGGGCATCCACGTCTTCGTCCCGATCGCCCCGGAGTGGACGTTCACCGAGGTCAGACGCGCCGCCATCGCCGCCGGACGCGAACTGGAACGCCGCATGCCGGACCGGGTCACCACGGCCTGGTGGAAGGAGGAGCGCGGCGAGCGGATCTTCGTCGACTTCAACCAGACCGCCCGCGACCGCACCATCGCCTCCGCCTACTCCGTACGCCCCCGCCCGCACGCCCCGGTCTCGGCCCCGCTGCGCTGGGAGGAGATCGACGACGCCGAACCGGGCGACTTCGACATCAGGACCATGCCGAAGCGCTACGCCGACGTGGGCGATGTGCACGCGGACATGGACGACCACGCCTTCCGGATCGACTCGCTCCTGGAGCTGGCGGACCGGGACGAGCGGGAACGCGGCCTCGGCGACATGCCGTACCCGCCGGAGTACCCGAAGATGCCCGGCGAACCGAAACGGGTCCAGCCGAGCCGCGCCCGGCACGACCAGGACGCCGAGGAGTGAGCGCGCCCGGCCCGGAGCCCGCCGCACCGCACGGGGAACATGCCCGGCCCCCGGCCCGCGGTGACCGATGGTCGGAGTTCAAGGCGTCGCCGTATCTGCCCGCCGTCGTGCTTCTGTTCATCATCGCGGCCGCGGCCGGTCTCTTCGCGGGCTCCTACACGTACGCGATGGCCAACCCGACCCCGCGCAATATCCCGGCCGCTGTGGTCGGCGAGCTCGACACCCCGCGCGACAAGGTCTTTCTCGACCGGCTGGAGGGCGCACTCGACACCTCGCTGGTGCTGCACGAGTACGCCACCGAGGCCGAAGCCCGCCTCGCGCTGGAGGAGCAGAAGGTCTTCGCCGTCCTGCGGTCCGAGAACGGCGGGGTCGGCCTGGACGTCGCGAGCGCTTCCGGAGCCTCGGTCGCCCAGTTGCTCGCCGAGTCCACGCTGAAGCTGGGAGAAGCGGCCCATGTGCCGGTGAAGGTCACGGACGTGAAGCCCCTGCAGCCGGGCGACCCGCGTGGTCTCGCTCTCTTCTACATCTCGCTCGCCGCGGTGATCGTCGGGTTCATCGGCGCGATCCAGCTGAGTGTGCACGCCAAGGCCCTGGAGCCCCTGGAACGGGTCGGGTTCACCGTCGCCTACGCCCTGCTCGGCGGGTTCTCCATCGCCGCCGTGGTGGACTGGCTGCTCGGCTCCGTCGACCTGCCGTTCGTCCAGTCGTGGTTGATCCTCGCCTTCACCATGTTCACCACGGGCATGGTCTTCACCATGTTCAACGCCCTGATCGGGCGCTGGGCGATGATCCCCACCTGGGGGCTGATGGTGATGCTCGGAAACCCGTCCTCCGGCGGTGCGGTGTCCTGGCCGCTGCTGCCGTCGGTGCTCGGCTTCATCGGCCGCTGGCTCCCCCCGGGCGCCTCGGTCAACGCCCAGCACGCCGCCGTCTACTACCAGGGACACCAGCGGGTCTTCCCGTACCTGGTCCTTGCCGGCTGGGCACTGGTCTCGTGCACGGTGTTCTGGGTGTGGCGCCACCGGCACCCCGGAGGCCGTGACCACGTGCCTCAGCACGCGGCCACGGCCACCTGATCCGGGTCCGGGCTACAGCTCCTTGATACGGATGTCGCGGTACGAGACCACGTCCGTGGCGCTGTGGACCTGGAGTCCGATGTAGCCGGAGGCGTACCGCCGGCCGTCGGTGCCCGGGTCGTCGCCGCGCGGCGGCTCGAAGGCCTGGCCGCCGTTGTTGTCGAACTCGTTCAGCAGGACACCGTTGCGGTAGACCGAGTAGTGCTGGTCCACCACCCGGATCTCGTAGTCGTTCCAGGTGCCCTTGGGGGTGACCCCGGCGCCGGCCAGACCGATCCGGTCGAAGCCGTAGACCGAGCCGGTCTTGTACATGTCGCCGTCCGGCCGGTCGAGGATCTGCACCTCGTGGCCGTACTTGATGGCGACCCACTCCGGACGCGACTCCTCCGGATTGTCGTGGACGTTCGGGAAGCGGACGAACACCCCGCTGTTGGCGTTGCCCGCGCCCGGGGCGTCGTCGCGCCACTGGAGCTTGAGCGAGAAGTCGCCGTACTGCCGGCCCGGGAACCAGAGCATGCCCATGCCGTCCACCGCGGTGGAGCTGGTGAGGGTTCCGTCCTCGTTCAGCCCGAACTTTCCGCCGCCGACCTGCTGCCACTTGGCGAAGGACGCCGCCGTGCCGTCGAAGAGCTTCTTGTAGCCCTCGTCCTGGCCCGGCATGCCGATCCCCGACTGCTTGGCCGCCCGGTAGATCTTCTTGTGCTCACGGGTGTCGATCACACCGGCGGCGAGCAGCTTGTCGAGGACACCGTCGACGTGCTTGAGGAACAGCGCGTGCGACGACCAGTCCTTCTCGTCCTCGATCAGCTCGTTGATCGTGCAGCGGTTGCCCGTGATGCGGTTGGGGACCCCGGTGTCGACCGTGCCGACGATGACGGTGAGCCGCTCGTCGAACTCCGGACAGTTCGGCGCCGGTACGCCCCCGCTCTCCGCGACGGTGAACGACACCTGCTTGGCGACGGAGGTGTTGCCGGCCTTGTCCGTCGCCCGGTGGGCCACGGTGTGATAGCCGACGCGGTCGACGATGACGGTGGTGGTGTACGCGAGGTACGGGCCGCCGTCGAGCGAGTACTCGATCCTGTCCACGCCCGACTCGGCGTCGGTCGCGGTGATGGTTACCTTGGCACTGGTGATGTAGGCGTTGTCGGAGTTCTTGTCGCCCGCCACCTTCGCGGAGGTCTCCGGCGGGGTCCTGTCCTGCGTCGGCGGTGCGACGACGGTGAAGTCGACCGACTTCCCGGCCGCCGCGTTGCCCGCCCTGTCCGTGGCTCGGTAGCGGACCAGATGGGTGCCGGTCTCGTGCACCATCACCGGTGCGGTGTACGGCTGCCAGGCGCCGTCCGCCCCGAGCGCGTACTCGATGGTGTTGACGCCGGAGCCGGTGTCGGAGGCGGTCACGGTGACCGTGGCCATCCCCAGGTACCGCCCCTGGTCGTCCTTCTCGCCGGACACGGTCGCCGAGGTCTCCGGCGGTGTCGTGTCGTCGGTGGGCGGTGCGGCGACCGCGAAGTCGACCGATTTCTCGGCCGCCGTGTTGCCCGCCTTGTCGGTGGCCCGGTAGCGGATCGTGTGCGTGCCGACCTCGTTCACCACGACCGGTGCGGTGTACGGCTGCCAGGCGCCGTCCGCCCCGACCGCGTACTCCACGGTGTCGACGCCTGAGCCGTCGTCGGTCGCCGAGACGGTGACCGTCGCCTGACCGACGTACGCGCCGTCGGCGTTCTTGTCACCGTCCACCTTCGCCGAGGTCCCGGGTGCCGTGGTGTCCTCGCCGCCGCCGTCCTCGGTCACGGTGAGGATGCCCTGCATCGCCTCGTGCCCCGGCATGGTGCAGTGGTAGAAGTACCGGCCGGGGGTGAGCGTGACCTCGGCGGTGTGCCTGCCGCCCTGGTCGTCGGCCGGGTTGGCCAGGATGTTCAGCGTGACGTCGTTGTTGAACTCCGGGTCCGAGACGCTGAAGGTGAGGGTGTGCGGCATCCCCGTGGTGTTGCCGGTCGCCGCACTGTTCTCGAAGACGATGGTCGCCTTGCCGGCCACCGCGGTCTTCGGGGCGGACAGATAGTGGTCGATGGGGTCGCCCGCGGTCCAGGTGAGGACCTGCTCGGCCGCCGCACCGGCGGGAGCCGCCGTACGCCCGTACGCGGCCGTCGAGGTCAGCCCCAGCACCATCAGGAACGAACCCAGCAGCGCGAGCCACAACCGGGCCGGACGGTACCGCTTTCGTGAGAGGAACGGACGGTGTCTCACCGCACTGCCGCCTTCCTGGCCAGATCACCGGCGGCCGGGGTCGGACCGCCGCCCTTGTACGTCACGTGCCACAGCGCGGACTTGGAGTCGGAGGTGAAGAAGCCGCGCCCGTAGTCCAGGACGTACAGCGAACCGTCCGGGGCGAACTTCCAGTCCATCAGGTTGCGAATGCCGTCCGCCCCGACCGGGATGATCTTCCGCAGGGACTCGGCGTGCGTGGGCAGCCCGCCCTTGCCGACCGTCCTCGGGTCGGTGAGCACGGCGTGCCGGGGCTGGGTGTCGTCGTAGAAGTCACCGACGAACCACTTGCCGTCCCAGTACGAGGGCCACTTGTCGGCACTGGTGCTCGCCGCGTCGTACCGGTAGACCGGGCCGTTCATCGTGGCCTGGCCGCCGCCCTTGAGCCACGGCAGCAGCTGCTTCTGGTCCTCGACCTTGTAGCTGGGGATGCCGTTCGCGTCGCGCGGGTAGTCCACGCCACCGCCCTGCGGCGAGTACCAGATGGTGTTGGAGGTGATGGGCGGCAGGTTCACCAGGCCGTCGTTGTTCGGCGACTCGTTCTTCGGGTGGTCGCAGTCGTACCAGCCGAGCGGCTTGGCGGGGTCGGGCAGATTGCGGTCACGGTAGGGCTGCTTGTTGCCCATGCAGTAAGGCCAGCCGTGGTTGCCCGCCTTCGTGATCGCGGCGAACGTGTCGTACTTGGCGGGGCCCCAGGTGGTGGAGGGCGAGCCCGCGTCGGGGCCGACCCAGCCCGCGTACAGCGTGTCGGTCGACTTGTCGATGGAGATCCGGGCCGGGTTGCGCACACCCATCACATAGATCTCGCCGCGCGTCCTGCCGCCGCCCTCGTCGGGCTCCTTGCCGGTGAAGAGGTTGCCCTCGGGCAGTGTGTAGGTGCCGTCGTCCTCCGGGTGGATCCGCAGGATCTTCCCGTTGAGGTTGTTCGTGTTGCCCGCGGTGCGGCGGGCGTCGGCGAACGAGACACCCTTGTAGTTCGGCTGCGGGTTGTTCCCGGAGTAACCGTCGCTGAAGCCGGAGGAGTTGTTGTCACCGGTCGCGATGTACAGATTGCCCTTGGAGTCCCAGGCCATCCCGCCGCCCGCGTGGCAGCAGCTGTGGACCTGGACGGGCCAGTGCAGCAGTACCTTCTCCGAGGAGAGATCCAGCTTGTTCGTGGACAGGTCCATGGTGAAGCGCGAGACCTGGCGCACCGCCATCTGCTTGTCACGGTCCAGCTTCGAGTGCGGGGTGTAGTGCAGATACACCCAGCCGTTCTTCTCGAAGTCCGGGTCCAGCTCGATGCCGAGCAGCCCCTCCTCGACCTTGACCAGCTCGTCGCCGCCGCCCTTGTTGCCGAAGATCGTCAGCTCACCGGCGAGGGTGACCTTCTTGGTCTTCGGGTCGTAGACATGGATCTGCCCCAGGCCCTTGCCGATGTCCGGGTCGTTCCAGTCGGTGACGACCGGCCTGCTGCTGTCGGCGCCGCCGCGCCCGATGTACAGCACGCGTCCGTCGGGGGCGGTGACCAGGCCGTGCGGCTCGCCGATCTGGTCGTTCCGTCCCGGCTGGTTGGGCTGGGTGACCCGCTCGGCCTTGTAGTTGGCGTCGATCGTGGCCTTGCAGTCGGCCTGCGAGATCCGGGTCGTCCAGTCCAGCGCGCCGCGCAGGTGGTCGCGGAAGTCGGTCTCCGCGAAGCTGTCGACCG
This sequence comes from Streptomyces sp. NPDC048295, assembly GCF_040652135.1. NCBI lineage: Bacteria > Bacillati > Actinomycetota > Actinomycetes > Kitasatosporales > Streptomycetaceae > Streptomyces > Streptomyces sp. NPDC048295. The sequence goes on along the minus strand of NZ_JBEZLL010000019.1, from coordinate 79,680 downwards.
TCCCGCCCATCGCCGTGTAGAAGGACCGGCCGCCGTCGTAGTCGCGGCACCAGGAGACCGGGTGGTCCCAGCCGTTGGCACTCGCGCCCGGCTTGTAGGTGATCTCGCGGACACGCGCCACGGTGTGCACGTCACCGGACGGGTTCTTCGTCCAGTTCAGCCACTTGTCGGGGCGCTTCCACTCCAGCGGGAGGTTCTTGGTCGCCGGATGCTGCCGGTCGCCGACCTCGACCGTCGCACGCTGTACGGAGGCCGGGCTGCCCGCCGCCGGGCGGGCACCGACCAGGCCGGTGAACCAGTCCGAGTACGGTTCGGTGCGCGCGGCGTCATGGATGCCGAGGAAGCCGCCGCCGGCCTCCATGTACGCCTCCAGACCGGCCTCCTGCTCCGGGTCGAGGACGTCGCCGCCGCCGGTCAGGAAGACCACGGCGTTGAACTTGCCGAGCTTCTTGCCGTTGGTGAAGACCGCGGCGTCGTCGGTGGCAACGGTCGTGAACCGGCCGGCCTCCGGCCCGGTGAGCCCGATCCTCTCGATCGCCGCGATCCCGGCGTCGACCGTCGGGGACTCCTCGGTCGCCGAGGCGTGGAACACCAGCACCTTGACGTCGGCGCCGCCCGGCGGCGACGGCAGGGACAACGTTGTCGCCAGGGAGCCGGGCGGTTCCGGATAGGGCCTGGCCGCGGCTGTGCCTGCGCCGAGCAGGGAAGCGGTCAGTGCGCCGGCCGCGAGGCCCGCCGCGAGTCCGCGTCGCGATCTGGACCTGTGATGTGGTGTGCGCTGCATGTGGTCACCCACCCCTCTTTGGTCACTGCAACAGCGGATGAAACTAGACCTCTTTTCGCGGCCCGCCAATAGCTATGGCGTCAATTCCACGAACTTTGTCCTGGCTGTGGATAAACTGCGATCCTCCGGCTACGGTGTGGGCCGTCCGGGGCGAGTCGGCGCTCCAAATTCCTTTGTGCAGTGGGGAGTTCGGTATGGACAGAAGGAGCTTCAACCGGCGGATGCTGGTCGGCGGCGGGGTGGCGGCCGCAGCAGGCCTGACATCGTTGTCCCTGGGTTCGATCGAGGCCAGCTCGGCGGAGCCCGCACGGGCCACCGCCCCGGCGGGCGGTGTGGTCCGCCATCTCAAGCTGTACGCCGAGAAGCTGGCGGACGGCCGGATGGGGTACGGGCTGGAGAAGGGCAAGGCCTCGGTGCCGGGGCCGCTCATCGAGATCAACGAGGGCGACACCCTGCACATCGAGTTCGAGAACGCGGCCGATGTGCCGGTCAGCCTCCATGCGCACGGTGTCGACTACGACATCGCGAGCGACGGCACCCGGATGAACAAGAGCATCGTCGAACCGGGCGGGACCCGTACGTACACCTGGCGCACCCACGCACCCGGCCGGCGCAAGGACGGCACCTGGCAGCCGGGGAGCGCGGGTTACTGGCACTACCACGACCATGTCGTCGGCACGGATCACGGCACCGGCGGCATCCGCAAGGGGCTCTACGGTCCGCTGATCGTCCGGCGCCAGGGCGACATCCTGCCGGACAAGACGATCACGATCGTCTTCAACGACATGACGATCAACAACAAGCCGGCCCACGAGAGCCCGAACTTCGAGGCCACGGTGGGGGACCGGCTCGAAGTGGTCATGATCACGCACGGCGATTACTACCACACGTTCCACATCCACGGTCATCGCTGGGCGGACAACCGGACCGGCCTGCTCACCGGTCCCGACGACACGAGCCGGGTCATCGACACGAAGATCGTCGGCCCGGCGGACTCCTTCGGCTTCCAGGTCATCGCGGGCGAACACGTGGGCGCGGGCGCCTGGATGTACCACTGCCATGTGCAGAGTCACTCCGACATGGGGATGGCCGGACTGCTGCTGGTCGCCAAGCCGGACGGCACGGTGCCGGGGTACGAGCCGCACGACATGGCGGCCCACGACAAGCCGACGCCTGACAAGCCGGCGCCGGACAAGACAGCCTCCGGAAGCGCGCCGAAGGGCACGGCCGCGCACGACCCGGCGGCACACGGATCCTGACGCCGCTGATCCGCGAACCGCCGACGCCGTCGGGCCGTCGGCCCTGACCGCGTCAGCTCTCCGGCACCACCTCCCGGGATGCCCCCTCTGTTCCGTCCGCCTGGGCGGGCGAGGCCGTTCCGGTCGCGAGGCGCAGCTGTTCCTCCTCGACGATGCGTCGGGCCAGAGCCCCGTCCGACACATCCACGGCGTCCGGCGTCGTCTCGGCGACGTCGCTGCGCCGTGCGTACAGGTCGAACAGCCGCTCCTTGCGGGCCAGGATGTCGAGCATCCGTTCGTCTACGCTGTCGGCCGCGAGGAGCCGGTGCACCTGGACGGTCCGTATCTGGCCCATCCGGTGGACGCGGGCCACCGCCTGGTGCTCCATCGTCGGCTTGATCTGCGGTTCGCAGATGATGACGACCGACGCGGTCTGCATGTTCAGTCCGACGCCGCCCGCCTGGATCTGGCTCAGCAGTACGGCATGGCCGTCCACGGCGCCGAAGTCGTCGATCAGCCCCTGGCGGCGGGCGGCCGGGAGGTTCCCCGAGAGCGGACCGAACACGGGTGATTCCAGGGCCTGTACGACCGTGTGGAGCACTTCGCGGAAGTAGGAGAACACCACGACCTTCAGGCCGTTGTCCGCGGCCTCGGCCACCAGCTCGCGCAGCCGGTTCAGCTTCGCCGACGTGCCGGGCCGGGCGTACGCGGCCCGGCGCATCCGCATGAAGTGCCCGGCGCCCACCGCCTCGCGGTAGGCGTCGAGATCGCCCGGACTGAACTCCTCCCACTCGTCGACCTGTACCAGCGCCGGGAGTTCGGTCAGTACGTCCACCTGGTTGCGCCGCAGATAGGCGGGGGCGACCGCTCTGCGGAAGGCGAGCGAGCCGGCGGCTCCATGGGTGGTGTGTATCGAGGGGGCCAGCTCCGGCTGGAGGTGGCGGACCAGGCTGCGGAACTCCTCGACGCGGTTCTCCATGGGCGTGCCGGTCAGGAACAGCACCCGTTCGGTGTGCTGCGTCCAGCCGGACACGGCCTGGGACCGGCGGGTGGCGGGGTTCTTGACGTAGTGGGCCTCGTCGACCACCAGCATGCCGGGCCGAAGGCCGCAGTCCGCGGCGGCCGGCAGTGTGTGCAGGGCGTCGAAGGTGGTGAGGGCGACCCCGCCGCCGCGATGCCATTCGCCGAAGGCCGACTGCCGCTCGGGGCCGTGCACCGGCAGGGTGCGCAGCGTGGAGCGGGCGCGGATCTCGCGCGCCCAGTTGATCAGCACGCTCGCCGGGCAGACCACCAGGAAATGCGTCTCGCCCCGCGCCGAGAGATGTGCCAGCGCGGCGATGGCCTGGACGGTCTTGCCGAGCCCCATCTCATCACCGATGATCACCCGCTTCTGCGCGAGCGCGAACCGCGCGCCGAACGACTGGTAGCCGCGCAGCGAGACACGCAGATGGGCGTCGTCCAGCCGCAGACCGCGCACCCGGTCCGCCATCCCGGACGGAAGGAACCCCTCCGCCGCGTCCCGGTCCGGGCCGGTGCCGGACATCTCGGCCAGCAGGCTGTAGTACTCGGCGGACCGCAGCTCGAAATCCACCCATGTCGCGAGGTCCGACTCCGGTGCCCGCAGCAGATCCACCGAGACCTGCCCGAACAGCAGCGGCAGCTCGCGCTCCTCCGCGTCGGTCACCGCGGTCCGCACCTCGGCGACGGCCTCCAGCGCCCGGGAGCGGGCCTCCCGCCCGGTGAACAGCATGCGCAGCCGGCCGCGCGCGGGCCCCGCGGCCGCCAGCAGCGGTTCGAGGCGCCCGACGAGCCGGCCCGCCGCGTCCACCGCCCGCCGGACGTCGGGACCGGCGGCGACCACCCGGTGCAGGGCGACGACCAGCGCGGTCGTGGCGTCGTCCGGGGCGTCCACGTCTATCCGGACCGCGACCGTGTCCCGCACCGCGTGGGCGATCTGGCCGGCCGCGGCCAGCACCTGATCGGCGGTCTGCGCACCGACCCCGGGGATCTGCCGCAGCTCGTAGCGATTGGCCTCGTGGACCTGGCCCACGGTGGTGAAACCGGCCTGCTCGACCGCGCCGAGCCGCAGTCTGCCCTCGGTGACGTCCTTGAGCCTGGAGGCCGGGATGGCGGCGAGCTCCCGGCGGACGAGGGAATCGAGCAGCGGCTTCAGCGCGGTGTGCACGGCGTCGACGGCGCGGGTGTGATCGGCCAGCACCGTGCGCGCGGTCTCCAGCAGCAGACCGGCCCGCGTCAGCAGCTCCCGGGCGGCTCTTCCCGTGGGCGCCCCGTCCTCCGCCGCTCCGGCCTGTGTCATGTACGTCCCTCTGTCCGCGCAGCCCGGCTGCCGTCCTGCCCGGCACCTGCCCGGGCGATCCCTATCGTGCCACGCGGCACCGACAGTCCGGGCTGCTCAGGGCGTGGGCGGCCGGCGTTCGGCCGGGGAGAGCAGCAGGACCTCCAGGGCCCGTGCGCAGGAGCGGGCCTGCGCCAGGAACCAGTCGGTGCGCGCGTCGGTGATCACGGACGGGGTGGCCCGGACCGCCAGGGCGAAGCGGGCATGACCGGCGCCGTCCAGGACCGGCACCGCCAGGGTCCGTACCCCGTGGGCCGACTCCCCGTCGTTGAGCGCGTAGGTGTCGGAGCGCACCTTCGCCAACTCATCCTCCAGAGCCGCCGGTTCGACGATCGTACGGTCGGTGAAGGCGGGCAGCGGGGGCAACGAGGAGGGCCCGCCCTCACCCGGCCGGGCCCAGGCCAGCAGGACCTTGCCGAGCGCGGTGGAGTGCAGCGGCCTGCGCAGACCCACCTTCGGGGTGACCGAACCGCCCGCGACGATCACCGCGTGCGGGCCGCTGCGCAGCGCCAGGTCGGCGGTGGCGCCGGTGCGCTCGGCGAGATCGGCGAGTTCGGGGGCGGCCAGATGCAGACCGCGCTGGTGGTACGAGAGCCTGCCCAGCTCGGTCACGGCCGGGCCCAGCCGGTAGCGGGACGTGCGGGCGTCCTGCTCCAGGAAGCCCGCGCCGAGCAGGGTGCGGGCCAGCCGGTGTGCCGTGGAGACGGAGAGCCCGAGTCGGCGGGCGAGGTCGGAGGCGCTGACGTCGGGGCCGTTGTCGTGGAAACAGTGCAGGACGTCCAGGGCGCGCTGCACCGCCTGCGCTCCACCGGGGGAACGCACTGCCGCGGCCTCGGTCATATCGGTCCACTCTCCGCTCGTGAGGGTCTGCGGGGGCATACGGTTGCCACATTACGGGAGTTGAGGATCCGGAGAACCGGGTGGTGAAACACTGTGTTCACACTGAATCCCACATCATGGGAAGCGAGTTGTGGGACGGCCTCGGTGCGTGGCAGTCTGCAGCTCATCAGCAACGACGAGCAGAAGGGAGCAGTGCCATGGCCGGCCGCCGAACCGCGACAACCGCCCGCACCGCTCCGGTCCTGCTCGCCCTGACGCTGCGCCGTCACATAGACCTGGCACGGGTCTCCAGCGCCGCCTGTCGCTGACCCCCTTCCCCCTCGTCTCCCTTCCCCGCCCCGTCGCGCTCCGGCGCGGCAGGGGCCCCGGCCGTACCCGGTGTCCGCATCCCGGCGTACGCGTCACGCCACGACACCCTCCGCTTCGCCGACCCCTCGGGAAGTCCCCCATGACGCATGCCGTCCCGCCCCGGACGCTCTGGTTCACCCGCTGTCCCGTCCCCACCGCGACCGGCATCGCCGCCGACCGCGGGTGGCTCACCGAAGAGTTCGCCCCCGACGGCATCACGGTGCGGTCCCTCCAGGACGCCGCGCCCGGTGCCGACCGGTCCGCCCACTTCACCCACGCCCTGCCGGGCCTGTTCCGCGAAGGCGGCAACGTACCGGCCCTGTGGGCCCGTTCGCGCGGGGAACGGACCCGGCTGATCGGTCTCACCTGGATCGAGGAACGCCAGGCCGTACTCGTCGGACCCGGTTCCGGAATCCGGGGCGGCGAGGCCCTGCGCGGGCTGCGGCTCGCCGTTCCGGTGCACGACATCGCCATCGACTTCTGGCGGGCCATGGCGCTGCGCGGCTTCGAGGGCGCGCTCGCCGCCGCCGGACTCGCGCCGGACGACGCCACGCTCGTCGACGTACCCGCCGCCGGACACCCGGGCCAGTGGGCCGCCGAACTGGCGGCGCTGCGGCGCGGTGACGTCGACGCCGTGTACGTGAAGGGCGCGCTGGCCGTCGAGGCCGCCCGGCGGGCAGGGGCGGAGGTCGCCGTCGAACTCGATGAACTGGCCGACCGCCGGTTCCGGATCAACAACGGCACCCCGCGCCCCATCACCGTCCACCAGCAGCTCCTCGACGACCACCCCGGCCTCGTCGACCGCTTCCTCGCCGTCCTGCTCAGGGCCGCCGACTGGGCCACCGGACAGCCCGCCGAGGTCGCCCGGATCCTCGGTGCCGAGACCGGCGCCGGCGCCGACGGAGTCGCCGGGGCCTACCGGCCGGGCACCCATCTCACCCTCCACCCCGACCTCTCCCCGGACCGCCTGGCCCTGCTCGCCGAGCAGGAGGCCGGGCTGCGTGCCCACGGATTCCTGCCTGAACCCGTCGACATCACGGCCTGGGCCGACCCCGAACCGCTGCGCCGCGCCACCGCGCTGGCCGCCTCCCGCCCCGCCCACCGCGCTTTCGCCCCTGAGTTGTGAGGACCCCCGACACCATGAAGCTGCCCCGACCACTGCGCACCGCCGCCGCCCCCGCGCTCCTCACGGCCACCGCCCTGATCGCCCTCACCGCCTGCGGCTCGTCCGAGGCCGCCGGCGGCGGATCCGGTGCCGGCGGCACGGTCGAGATCCGCATCCCGGACCCCGGCAACTCCGGGGTGCTCGCCCTCGGCAAGAAGGACGGCAGCCTCGACAAGGCGCTCGCCGAGGCCGGTGCCAAGGTGCGCTGGACCGGCAGCGCGGGGCCCTTCGCCCCCGCCGCCCAGGCGATGAACGCCGACCAGCTCGACATCGCCACCGGTTCCATCACCTCCGGCATCACCTCGCTCGCCCAGCGCCCCGGCTTCAAGTTCTTCACCGCGGTCGCCCCGGACACGGCCGGCGAGGGCATCCTCGTCAAGAACGGCTCCGGCATCGCATCGGTCAAGGACCTGGTCGGGAAGAAGGTCGCCGTCAACCAGGGCGGCACCGGCGAGTACCTGCTGCTGAAGGCCCTCGCCGAGGCGGGCATCCCCACCGGCAAGGTCGAGCGGGTCTATCTGCGGCCCGACCAGACGGCCGCCGTCTTCAACGCGGGCAAGGTCGACGCCTGGGCCGTCTGGGCGACGTACGCCGTGGCCGAGATCGGCAGCGGCAAGGCGCACTTCGTCGCCGACGGCGCCGCGATCGGCTCCGACAACTACAGCCTCAACGCCGTGCGCACCGGCTTCGCCGAGCAGCACCCCGAGATCGTCAAGGCGCTCTACCGGTACCTCCACGACGCCAGCGCCAAGGAGAAGCAGGACCCGGCCGCGTACCTCAACGTCTTCACGGACGTCGGGCCGACCGCCGTCACCGGCAGGGCGAAGGAGGTCCAGACCGGGTTCACCCGCAAGGGCGGTACGGTCGACCCCATCGGCGCCGAGGACATCGAGCGCTTCGAGGCCGTCGCCGGCTTCTACGCCGAGCAGAAGGTCACCACGGAAAAGGTCGACGTCGCCGCCCACCTCCTCGACGCCGAGAAGCTGAAATGAGCGACACCGACCTCCGTCCGGGCCTCGTCCGGCCCCGCCCCCAGCGGCGCAGGGCCCGCAGCCGGACCTACTCCGCGACCGTCCGGACACTCGGCCCCCTCGCCCTTCTCGTCCTGTGGTGGGCGGCGTCCGCCACCGGGCTCCTCACCCCCGACGTCCTCGCCTCGCCCGCCGAAGTGATGCGTGCGGTAGGCGAGTTGTGGGGCAACGGACAACTTCCCGACGCCCTGACCACCTCCCTGACCCGCTCCGCACTCGGCCTCCTCATCGGGCTCACCGCCGGGCTGGTCCTCGGCATCACCACCGGATTCACCCGGCTCGGCGACGAACTCCTCGACTCCTCCATCCAGACCCTGCGCACCATTCCGTTCCTCTCCCTGGTGCCCCTGTTCATGGTCTGGTTCGGGATCAACGAGACCGCGAAGATCCTCCTCATCGCCGTCGCCACCACCTTCCCGATGTACGTGTCCACATCGAGCGGGGTGCGCAACACCGACCCCAAACTCGTCGAGGCCATGCGCAGCTTCGGCATGGGACGGCTCGCCCTCGTGCGCGAGGTCGTCCTGCCCGGAGCCCTGCCGTCGCTGCTCGCCGGGCTGCGGCTCTCCATGACCCTCAGCGTCATCGCCCTGATCGCCGCCGAGGAGATCAACGCCACCGCCGGCATCGGCTATCTGATGTCCCAGGCACAGAGCTACGCCCGCACCGACATCCTCGCCGTCTGCATCCTCGTCTACGGACTGCTGGGCCTCACCGCCGACGCCGTCGTACGGCTGCTGGAACGCCTGCTGATGCCCTGGCGCACCCCACAGGGAGCCACCCGATGACCGAACGCGATCCCCGGCCGGCCGTACGGGTACGGGAACTGCGGCGTGTGTTCGGCGACCGCGCCGTCCTCGACGGACTCCGACTCGACATCGCACGGGGCGAGTTCGTCGCCCTGCTCGGCGCGAGCGGAAGCGGCAAGACGACCCTGCTGCGCATCCTGGGCGCACTCGACGCGGCCGACGCCGGGGAGGTCCTCGTCCCCGAGGCCCGCACCGTCGTCTTCCAGGAACCCCGCCTCGTACCCTCGAAGAAGGTCCTCGCCAATGTGACGGTCGCCCTGCCGCGCGGCCGCTCCGGACACGGACTGCGGGCCCTGGCCGAAGTCGGCCTCGAACGGCACGCCGACGCCTGGCCCGCCACCCTCTCCGGCGGCGAGGCCCAGCGCGTCGCCCTGGCCCGCGCCCTGGTCCGCGAACCCGAACTGCTGCTGCTCGACGAGCCGTTCGCCGCGCTCGACGCCCTGACCCGGCTCAGGATGCAGGACCTGGTGGGAGAGCTGTGCCGCAAGCACCGGCCCGCCGTCCTCCTCGTCACCCATGACGTGGACGAAGCCGTACGGCTCGCCGACCGGGTCGCCGTCCTGCGCGACGGCCGGCTGATCACCGACGAACCGGTCACCGTCGGCCGGCCGCGCGACCCCGGCGATCCCGCCTTCGGAGCCCTGCGCCGCAGGCTCCTCGACGACCTCGGGGTCGAGACGACCCCGCACCCCGCAAAGTCCCCCGAACGTACCGAAGTCGGAGTGATCTGAATGACCATCACCATCGGTGTGCACAGCAGCAACCCGTCGCTCTACCACCTGTACCACCTCTCCCGTCTCGGCCTCGCCCGGGAGGAGCTGGCCCCGCTCGGCGAGAGCGTCGTCTTCCACCCGTACACCAACGGCGTCCGCACCGGCGAACTCCTCAGCCGGGGCGTCATCGACTTCGGCGGCACCGGCTCCACCCCGCCGGTCACCGCCCAGGCAGCCGGCCACGACATCGTCTACACCGCCGTCTCGGCACCGCGCCCCGAACACGGCGCGCTCCTCGTCCCCGAGGACAGCCCCGTACACACGGTCGCCGACCTCAAGGGCGCCACCGTCCACCTCGCGATCGGCTCCTGGCAGACCCATCTGATCGCCAAGGCACTCGACGACGCCGGGCTCTCCTACGCCGAGGACATCACCGCGGTCCGCAGCACCGACGACAGCGAGGAACTGCTGCGCACCGGAGCTATCGCCGCCTGGGTGGCCCAGGGCGCCCAGCTCGCCGCGGCCCGCCGCACCGGCGGCCTGCGCACCCTGGTGCGCACCGGAGACGTCATCACCGACCGCTCCGTCTTCTTCGCCCGCCGCGACCTCGCCGAGAGCCGCCCCGAGGTGATCGAGGCGCTCACCCGCGCCCTGAGGCGCGCCGACGACTGGGCGGCGGCCAACCCCCGCCGGGCGGCCGAGATCGCCGCCGCCGACCTCGGCGGATCCGCCGACGACTGGGAGACCGCGCTGCGCGCCCTGCCCTGGAGGATCGAGCCCGTCACCGACGCCTTCATCGCCGAGCAGCAGGAAGCGGCCGACATCTTCCACCGCACCGGCTTGATCGACCGCCCGGTCACCGTCGCCGACGCCCTGGCCGGCTCCGGCGCGGACAAGGCGGCGTGAGACATGGCGGCCGAAGTCCTCTGGTACATCATCCCGCGCGAAGGCGCCTACCCCTGGGAGCCCGAAGGGCGGCGGCCGGTCGACCTCGGCTACCTGGCCGAGCTCGCAGGCACGGTCGAACGCCTCGGCTACAGCGGTGCGTTGCTCGCCACCGACCTGTACGACGTCTGGCCGCTCGGCAGCGCGCTGGCGGCCTCCACCAGCACCCGGTTCAAGCCACTGCTGGCCGTCCACCCCGGTCTGATCTCGCCCACCCTGCTCGCCAAGATGGCCCTCAGTTTCGACCGCCTCTTCGGCGGCCGGCTCCGCTTCAACGTCGTCAACGGCTCGACGAAGTCCCTCCAGGAGTACGGGCTCCACGTGGAGCACGACGAACGGTACGAACTGAGCGCCGAGTACTGGTCGATCGTGAAGCGGCTCACCGCCGGTGAGGTCTTCGACCACAAGGGCCGCTTCTACGACCTGAAGAACGCGGGCGCGTCCTTCCGGGAGCTGAAGCCGGTCCAGGAGTCGCACATCCCGCTCTGGTTCGGCGGCTCGTCCGACCCCGGCATCGAGATGGCGGCCGAGCACGTCGACGTCTACCTCACCTGGGGCGAACCCCCGCACCTGCTCAAGGAGAAGCTGGACAGGGTCAGGGCACGGGCCGCCGCGTACGGCCGCACGCTCAGGATCGGGCTCCGCCTCCACCTCATCGTCCGCGACGCGGAGGACGAGGCATGGGCGGCGGCCGACCGGCTCCTCGACGTGACGAGCGACGCGACGTACGCCAGGCAGCTCGGCGACCGGGCGGGGGAGGACGGCGTGGGCTGGCAGCGCCAGTTCCGCCAGCACGGCGGCAAGGTCCCCGCGCACGCCCGCGAGCTGGAGGAGCACCCCAACATGTGGCCGGGCATGAGCCTGTTCCGTCCGGGCCCCGGCACCGCGGTCGTCGGCTCCACGGCCCAGGTCGTCGAGCGGCTCGGGGAGTTCCAGGACCTGGGCGTCGACACCTTCATCCTCTCCGGCAACCCGTTGCTGGAGGAGGCGTACCGGGTGGCGGAGACCGTGCTCCCCGCACTGGGCGTCAAGCGCTGACCGGCCCGCGCCCCGGGCGCGGGCTGCGGGCGGCGGTGCCCGGTGCGAGACTCGGAACGTCGGGAAGGCTCCCGCAGCCCGCAGCCCGCAGCCCGCAGCCCGCAGCCCGCAGCCCGCAGCCCGCAGCCCGCAGCCCGCAGCCCGCAGCCCGCAGCCCGCAGCCCGGGCGTCGTCGAAGGAGCAGGCCACATGCTCACCACCCGTTACGCCGACGGAGCGCCCAGCTGGACCGATCTGGGCACCCCCGATCTCGACGGTGCCGTCGAGTTCTACACCGGCCTCTTCGGCTGGGAGTACGTGCCCGGAGGCCCTGAGACCGGTGGGTACGGCATGTTCACGCTGGACGGCAAGACGGCCGCCGGGGCGATGACGGTCACCCAGGAGCAGGGGGAACCGTCCTGGGCGGTCTATTTCCGGTCGTCGGACGCCGACGCCACGGCGCAGGCGGTCGAGCGGGCCGGCGGCACCGTGCCGTTCCCTCCGACGGACGTCCTGGACCTCGGCAGAATGGCCGGATTCAACGACCGGGCGGGGGCCTTCTTCGGCATCTGGCAGCCGGGGAAGAACCCGGGCCTGGGGGCGGTCGGTGTCCCGGGCAGTCTGTGCTGGGCCGAGCTGTACACCCCGGACGTGCCCGCGGCCGCCGCTTTCTACGACGCGGTGTTCGGATGGGAGACCGCCCTGACGCCGTTCCCCGGCGGTGGCGGGTCCTGCACGGTGATCCGGACCAGGGGCGGCGGGGAGGAGGCGGGCTTCGGCGGCCTCGTACCGCTCGGCGCGGTGGCGACCGGGGCAGTGGCCGGATCCCGCTGGCTGCCGTACTTCGAGGTCGAGGACTGCGACGCGGCGGCGGCGGACGTGGAGCGGCTGGGCGGCAGGCTGAGCCTGGAACCGATGGAAAGGGAAGGCGTGGGAAGATTCGCGCATGCCGCCGATCCGGACGGGGCAGAATTCGCCCTGATCACGAGCGCGACGGCGTCGCAGACCTGACCGGAACTCATCGGCGCGCCGCATTGATGAGGCGTTGATCAGTCGTTTATCGCGACCAGGCACTGTGGGCGCATGCTGATCAACACCGCGGACGACCCCGCACTCGCCTGGCAGGAGACCGCGCTGTGCGCCCAGGCGGGGCCCGAGTTCTTCTTTCCCGCTCCCGGCAGCTCGACCCGTGAGGCCAAGCAGCTCTGCAACGCCTGCGAGGGGCGCGTGGCCTGCCTGGAGTACGCCCTCGCCAACGACGAGCGCTTCGGTGTATGGGGCGGGCTCTCCGAGAAGGAGCGGGAACGGCTGCGCAGGACCGGCCGCGGCTGAGGCCTCCGGGCCCGCCTGGGACGATGTCCGCATGAATGATCACGACCGGGACGACCTGCTCGCGGCGGCCGTCCGGCTGCGCACCGATGGCCGGCGGGAGGAGGCGCGGCAGCGGCTGCTCTCCCTCGCCGCCGACTTCCCCGCGGACGCGGAGATCGCCTACCAGACCGCCTGGGCGCACGATGTACTCGGCCTTGAGGCAGAGGCGGTGCCGTTCTACGAACGCTGCCTGGCCGGGACAGGGCTGTCGGAGGAGGACCGCAGGGGCGCGCTCCTCGGCCTCGGGAGCACGTACCGGGTGCTCGGGCAGTACGACAAGGCCGTCGAGGTGCTGCGCGAAGGGGCCGGGCGGTTCCCGGACGACGGGGCGCTGCGGACGTTTCTCGCCATGGCCCTGTTCAACACCGGTGAGCACCACGAAGCCATGCGCCTGCTGCTGGAGCTGCTCGCGGCCGGCAGCACGGACCCGTATGTGCGCCAGTACCGGGCGGCGATCGAGCACTATGCGCGGGACCTGGACGCAACGCTGTGAGAGCGGCGCGGACGTCGGACCGCCCGGGCCGCCGGACGGGGTGTACTCGCGGTGCCCGTCCGGCGGGGCGGCTGTTTTCGCGGGCGTCAGGCGCCGGCGCGCGCGGCCATCCGGGCCTTGCGGGCGGCGAGCTTCTCGTCGAACTTCGCCGCCTCGTCGTCCAGGCCGCCCATGTACAGACCCAGCTCCTCCTGCGCCTTCAGGCCGTCGGGGCCCAGGCCGTCGATGGAGAGGACCTTGAGGTAGCGCAGCACGGGCTGGATCACGTCGTCGTGGTGGATGCGCATGTTGTAGATCTCGCCGATCGCCATCTGCGCGGCGGCCCGCTCGAAGCCCGGCATGCCGTGGCCGGGCATCCGGAAGTTGACGACGACGTCGCGCACGGCCTGCATCGTCAGGTCCGGGGCCAGCTCGAAGGCCGCACCGAGGAGGTTGCGGTAGAAGACCATGTGCAGGTTCTCGTCGGTGGCGATCCGCGCCAGCATGCGGTCGCAGACCGGGTCGCCCGACTGGTGGCCGGTGTTGCGGTGCGAGACACGGGTGGCCAGCTCCTGGAAGGCGACGTACGCCACGGAGTGCAGCATCGAATGCCGGTTGTCCGACTCGAAGCCCTCCGCCATGTGCGCCATCCGGAACTGCTCCAGCTTGTCCGGGTCGACCGCCCGTGAGGTGAGCAGGTAGTCACGCATCACGATGCCGTGCCGGCCCTCCTCCGCGGTCCAGCGGTGCACCCATGTGCCCCAGGCGCCGTCGCGGCCGAAGAGCGAGGCGATCTCGTGGTGGTAGCTGGGGAGGTTGTCCTCCGTCAGCAGGTTCACCACCAGCGCGATCTTGCCGATGTCGGTGACCTTGGACTGGTCGGCCTGCCAGGCCTCACCGTCCTCGAAGACGCCGGGGAAGTTGCGCCCGTCGGAGAACGGGACGTACTCGTGGGGCATCCAGTCCTTGGCGACCTTGAGATGGCGGTTGAGCTCCTTCTCCACCACCTCTTCCAGGGCGTACAGCAGCTGGGCGTCGGTCCACGCCTTGGGGCTGCCGAGGTGGGGAGCGGTGATCGTCACGGGGGACTCCTGGGGACGGGAGAATTACCTACGGATACGTAGGTTACGAGACCGTAGGTTAAAGCGGGGGTAAGCCCTCCGCCAAGCCCGCTCTTCCAATGCCCTGTCATATGACGTTATGTACGCATGCCGGGACCGGCCGGCCCCCGGTCGCGGGTGCTCTGAGCTGTCGGCGTACTCGGAGCTGACGCTTGCGGGGGCACGGGTGCGGTCGGGCGTGCGGTCAGAGCAGGTGGTCCGCCGCGCCGGACTTCACCGCGGAGATCAGCGCCCGCAGCGCCTCCATCGAGTCGCTGACATAGGTGGTGGCGTCCGTGGTGGAGCCGATGTAGGCCCGGCCCCGGTCGTCGACCCCGAAGCGGAAGCAGTTGGCGCCCTCGCTGCAGAAGGCCTCGTCCCAGCAGATGTCGGTCATGGTCACTCTCCTCAGAGGTCATGGGCTATGGATCGGATGAAGTCGCGCGATTCCCCCACGGGCAGTGCGAGCGTGCGCAGACGCTCCAACAGGCCCCGGTAGCGGCGTAGTTGCATGTCGGAGTCGAGCAGCATCGAACCATGCGAGGAATCGAGCTGTACGGTGTCGAGCTGCGGCACCGCTGCGCCCACATAGGTGAACGACTGCCCGGCGCCCGGGAAACCGCCGGCCGAGAACGGGATCACGCGGACCGTGATCCGGTCCTGCTCGGACTGTTCGACGATGTGGTCCAGCTGGGCCCGCGCCACCTTCGGGCCGCCGAACTGCATGCGCAGCGCCGCCTCGTGGATCACCGACTCGTACATCGGCGGGAGATCCCGCTTCAGCACCTCCTGGCGGCGCAGCCGCAGCGAGAGCCGGGCCATCAGATCGGGTCCGGGAAGTTGCGGATCGGCGGTGTCGAAGACCGCCCGCGCATGCTCCTCGGTCTGGAGCAGGCCGGGGATGTGTGTGGTGGTGGAGGTGGTCAGTTCCACTGCGTGGTACTCGATTTCGGCGATGTCGAGCAGTGCCGGCAGCAGGAGTCCGCGATGCTCCTCCCACCAGCCCCTGGCGCGCTCCTGCGCCATCGTGGCCAGCAGGTCGACCAGCCCGGTGTCCGGGCAGCCGTAGTTGAAGGCGAGGGTGCGGACCCGCTCGGGGCTGATGCCGAACCGCCCCGACTCGATGTTCGGGATGCGGGTGCGGTCGACACCGAGCAGTGCGGCGGCCTGCTGGACCGACATGCCCGACTGCTCGCGCAGCTTGCGCAGTTCGTACCCGAGTCGCTGCTGCCGGGCGGTCGGGGTGCTTCTGGGCGGCAAAGGGTGTTTCCTTCCGAGGGTGAGAACCGGAATGACCGGATCCGCACAAGTAGTAGCACTGTGCTCCTTGGTGCGCTACGGTCGGTAGCGCAAGTCTCACACGGGGCGACCATGCCTACGTGTGATTGTCACCACAATTACCGAAATGTGAGCATCTTGATGAAGGGCGCACTGCGTCGTCTCCCGGCGGTCGCATCTGCCGGCCCCCACCCGCCGGTGGTTGACAACCTGAGTTATTCGTTCGCGTTGCCCGGCGGCGCCTTCTGCGCCGGACTCGCGCGCGGTGCCGTCGGTGATCTCCTCACCCGGCACGGTCTCGCGGAGCTGCGTGAGACAGCTGTACTCGCCGCCTCCGAACTGGTCGCGACCGCCTACCGGTTCACCCCGGACCGGGAGATGCTGCTGAGGGTGCACTGGCAGTTCGACGCACTCCGTGTCACCCTCTACGACCAGCACCCGTCCCACGGCTCGGCCGTGAAGTCCGAGGAGTGCCGGGAGCGGCGCAGCGACAGCATGTGGCTGCTGGCCGCCGCGGTCGACGCACACGGCGGGGACTGGGGGCTTGCGCCCGCGCTGACTGCCTCCGGCGGCTGCAAGGCCTGGGCCTTACTCCACAGGTGATCCCGGCACCGGCGGGTCACCTGTGGCCTGGTCACCCCTCGATGGATCCGGACCGTCGGCGGCGAGGTCAGCAGGGCCCGCCGAGCAGCTCGGCCAGGCCGCGGTCGAGATCCAGGAACCGGTGCTCGTCGCCGGCCGGCACCATTTCCTGTGCCCGCCCCAGGAACCGGCGCAACTCCGCCGTGCGGACGTGCACCATCGCGATTCCCTCCGCGGCATGGAACTCCAGGACCGTACGGTCGTAGCCGAACGGCCTGACGCGTACGTCCCCGACGCCGGCCGCTCCGTCCATCCCCGCCGCCAGCAGCTCACGGGAGAACTCCCAGGCGACCTCGGTGCCTTCCAGGGTCGCCGGGGCGGGGAACGCCATGCGGACGGTGAACGGATCCTTCGGGTCGTACTGCAGAGTGGCGGGAAGGGTCTCCATCCGCGGCGCGGATGCGACCATGCGGGCCTGCACGGACTGCTGGATGACGGTGGACAAGACCTGCTCCCTTTCTCGGCCAGATGAACGGTTCCCGGCACTGATACAGACGACCGAAGTCCCTCATCCGTGCACCGAAAGGTGGCGTGAGCTGTGTCACCGCCCCTCGCGCGCGGCCACTTCCCGGCGGCGCGCCCTGGACTGGGCACCACGCGTGAGCTAGCTTCCAGCGCCATGAGGGTCAAGGGGAAGACGAGACGACTGATGTCATGGGGACTCTGTGCCGCGGCGCTGACCGCGACACTGGCCACACCGGCGGCCGCGGCCGTTCCGGGGGACCGGCACCGCCCCGGTGAACGCCCGGTCTGGACGCTCACCGACACCGGAACCGACGCGCGCTTCCGCGGTCTTGCCGCCGTCGACCGTCGCACCGCCTGGGTCGCGGGTTCCGGGGGAACGGTGCTGCGCACCACCGACGGCGGCCGGCACTGGCGCGACGTGGCACCGCCCGGTGCTGCGCAGGAGGCGCTGGAGTTCCGCGACATCGAGGCCTTCGACGCCCGGCGCGCGGTGGCGCTGGCGATCGGGGAGGGCGAGGCATCCCGGGTGTTCCGCACGGACGACGGGGGCGAGACCTGGACGGAGTCGTTCCGGAACACCGACGCGCGCGCCTTCTACGACTGCCTCACCTTCTTCGACAGCAGGCACGGGCTGGCGATGAGCGACCCCGTGGACGGGAAGTACCGCATCCTGTCCACCGCGGACGGCGGCCGGAGCTGGCGGGTGCTGCCCACCGGGGGCATGCCGGCCGCGCAGGACGGTGAGGCCGGATTCGCCGCCAGTGGGCAGTGCCTGGTCTCGTCGGGTCCCCGGGACGTCTGGCTGGCGACCGGTGGCGCCGCCACCGCACGGGTGCTGCACTCCGCCGACCGCGGGCTGACCTGGACCGCGGCCGAATCGACGATCCCGGCCGGGGACCCGGCCCGCGGCGTCTTCGGCCTGGCCTTCCGCGACCGCCACCACGGCATCGCGGTCGGCGGGGACTACCGGGCCGGCGAGCCGTCGCCGGACGCCGCGGCCGTGACGGGTGACGGCGGCCGCTCCTGGCGGCAGGCCACCACCCCGCCGGCCGCCTACCGCTCGGGCGTCGCCTGGCTGCCGCACAGCAGGTCCGGCGCGCTGGCGGTCGGCCCGACCGGCACCGACCTCACGACGGACGGCGGCCGCACCTGGCGTACGGTCGACACCGGCTCGTACGACACCGTCGACTGCACACCGGACGGCGGCTGCTGGGCCGCGGGCGAGAAGGGAAGAGTGGCGCGCGCGGGGCGCTGAGCCCGTTCCGCGCACTCTTCGCGACTCCTCCGGAGCGGGCTCCGCTCCGGAGGGGTCGCTCAGCTATCCGGGCAACTGCTGGCGGTACGGGGCGAGTTCGTCCGCGGTCTTCGTCGCGATGAACTCCGTGATCCGGTACGCGCACACGCCCTGCGCCGTGAACGGGTCCCCCGCGACGATCTTCTCGATGAGCTCGCGGTCGTCCCCGACGGCCAGGATCACCCCGCCGTCGCGCGGGTTCTTGCGGCCCGACGCGATGAACACCCCGGCCGCGTACTGCGCGTCCAGCCAGGCGACATGGTCCTGGAGCAGCGCGTCGACGCGCTCGACCGGGGCGGTGTAGGTCAACTCGAGTACAAACATGATCGCCAGGCTACGGGAGGGCCCCGGCGGTCGTCCGGGCCCGTCCCGCGGCCCGGCCGTCCGCCGTGGGCGCAGTCCTGCCGGCTGCCTAAGGGCTGTCGTCGCACGCCCGCCAGGGATTACGGGACGGCCCTTAGACTCGACTCCACCATGACAAACCTTGCGATGCCCGCCGACGAGGCCGAAGCCCGAGCCGTCCAGGACGCCCTGCGCGCCCGGGTGGTGCTCGGCGAACCCGGTCCGCCGCCCGGCACCGGCCGGGTCACGGGGGTCGATGTCGCCTATGACGACGAGCGCGATGTCGTCGTCGCGGCGGCGGTCGTCCTCGACGGGGCGACCCTGGACGTGGTCGCCGAGACCACCGCCGTCGGCCGGATCACCTTTCCGTACGTCCCCGGCCTCCTCGCCTTCCGGGAGATCCCGACCGTGCTGGCCGCGCTCGAATCCCTCCCGGTCGACCCCGGACTCGTGGTCTGTGACGGATACGGCCGGGCGCACCCGCGTCGCTTCGGGCTCGCCAGCCACCTCGGGGTGCTCACCGGTCTCCCCGTGATCGGCGTCGCCAAGAACCCGTTCACCTTCTCGTACGAGCAGCCGGGCCCGCACCGGGGCGACCGGTCGCCGCTGCTCGACGGAGAGGAGGAAGTGGGCCGGGCGCTGCGCACCCAGGAGGACGTCAAACCCGTCTTCGTCTCCGTCGGACACCGGACGAGCCTGGACAACGCCTGCGCCCACACCTTGCTGCTGGCCCGTGACTTCCGTCAGCCGGAGACCACCCGCAGGGCCGACTCGCTCTGCCGGAAGGCCCTGCGGGAGGCGACCGCCTGAGTACGCGTACGGATTCCGTTTGCCGATCATGACCGGCAAGCTGGTACGCATGAACGAACATCGAACGTCCACACGACCCGGCACCGTCTATCTCGCTCAGCGCCGGGTTGCGGTGGGGATGACACTCGGCATGATCGCGGGAGCGGTCTGGGCCGTCTCGATGATCTGCACGCTGGTGTCCTGGGCGCTCTGAGCCCCGCGGCTATCTGTGCTGGTCCGGCCCCTGGGCGTTGAGCAGGGCGCGCCAGGTGGCCTCGTCCCCGACACCTGTCACGGGCAGGTTCCGGGACTCCTGGAACTCCTTCAGGGACCGCATGGTCGCGGGGGTGTAC
The DNA here is from genome assembly GCF_040652135.1 of Streptomyces sp. NPDC048295. Lineage (NCBI taxonomy): Bacteria > Bacillati > Actinomycetota > Actinomycetes > Kitasatosporales > Streptomycetaceae > Streptomyces > Streptomyces sp. NPDC048295. Next base: position 60,328 of record NZ_JBEZLL010000019.1, on the reverse strand, counting down.
GTGCCGGTGCTGTCGGTCGGCACCCCGGCGTGGTGCAGCAGGTACTGCACCGCCGTGACGGCGTCGGGCTTCGTCGTGCGCGAGTCGACCGTGACGATCAGCAACGGCCAGGTGTCCTTCCCGACCTTGCCGTCCGGGGTCAGGCCATGAGCGGCCTGGAACTCCTTGACGGCCCCGGCCGTGGCCGGACCGTAGTCGGCGTCGACCTTCACGTCGAAGCCGTTCGCGCGCAGCAGCAGCTGCACCGTACGCGCCTTCCAGAGCAGATGGCCCTTGCGGGCCAGCGGCCAGTCCGTGCCCTCCGACGGCCGGTCCGACACATGTGCCGTGCCCTTGGCATCGCTCTGTCCGCCGCCGGCCGGCGCCAGCCACCACAGGGAACAGCCGAGTGCGAGCAGGAGAAGCGACGCGACGGCGAGGGACGGGAACCCGACGGGGGAGCGGCCCCACCGGCGCGCCGCGGCGTCGAGATCGCCGGCCGGCCCGGCGGGCGCGGGTACCGGGCCCGCCGTCACCGTGGCCGCCGGGCGCTTCCCGGCCGCCCGCGCCAGGGCGAGCGCCCGGTCCAGGTCACCGGCCGGGGCCCGCAGCACCGAGTGCAGCTGCTCGACGATCCGGCACGGGGCGTTGGAGGCATGAGCGGGATTCAGATAGCGCGACAGGGTGGTCTGGTCGATCCCCAGCCGCTTGGCGAGGGACTGCTGAGTGGGTTTCTCGCGTCCGTCGCGCGCCGACGACTCCCACCAGTTCCTCAGTAACCCGGCGAGTGCCCGGCCCGGCTGTTCCTCGTGACCCGCCACAGTGTTGTCCGTCATCGTTCTTCCCCGACTCTCTGTGTGCACAGCCACAGGTCAGAGCCGTGCATCGGGAGCATGCCCGGGTGCGTCGACCTGCGGGACGCAGATCGTAGTGACAGCGCCGGCCCGTGCCGCGCAGCCGAGGAGCCCACGAAGCGGTGCCATGGCCCGCTGCCCCGGGGAACGAGGAGACAGGAGCAGGCCTTCGACATCACCCGAACGAGTGGGTGCCGCGCCGGGCCTCGGCTCAGCGGGCGGAGGCGACCCGGAAGCGCACACCGGCCGAGCGCAGCCGCTCCAGCAGCGCGTCACCCATCGCGGCGGCCGTGGTGACCTGCCCCGAGGTCGGCGGGAGCTCGTCCAGGGCGAGACAGAGCGCGGACTGCGCGAGCATCTTCGCCGTCTCGTCGTAGCCGGGATCCCCGCCCGAGACCTCGGTGAAGACCCGGTGCCCGCCGCCCGTACCGACGAAGCGCACGGTGAACCAGCTGCGCCGCCGGCGCTCCGCGTCCGGTCCCCTGCCCGGCTCGTACCGGTCCATCAGCCAGGACCGGGCCGCCGGGAGCTGTGCGGCGCCCACGAGCGCGCCGACCGCGGCCGTGCCGCCGAGGGCCACCGGCAGACGGCGGACCGAGGCGAAGTGGCGGTAGCGGAAGTCGGGGCCGTAGCGGTCGAGCGCCCGCGCCGAGCGCCGGACCACCTGCGGGTCCAGCGTCGGCAGCGGGAGCGCCCAGGTGCCGGTCTCCGTGCTGAAGTGCGGGGCGCCGAGCGGGGCGCGGGCCCGGCGGGCGACCAGCCGCGGTTCGTGCAGCCGGCGTTCCCGGGCGGCGCGCAGCGACAACGGGCCCCGGCCCATCGCGGTGAGCGCCGAGGCGAACGTACCGCCAGAGAAGACGGCGTTGCTGCGCACGAAGCCGTCGACGGTCAGCGGCACCCCCTGCGGCAGTTGCCGGACGGTGAAGTACACCCCGAGGTCGTGCGGTACGGAGTCGAAGCCGCAGGCGTGCACGATCCGGGCGCCCGTCTCGCGGGCCCGCACGTCGTGCTCCAGGTACATCCGGTCCACGAACTCGGCCTCACCGGTGAGGTCCGTGTAGTCCGTCCCGGCCTCGGCGCAGGCCGCGACCAGCTTCTCGCCGTACCAGACGTAGGGGCCCACCGTGGTGGCCACCACATGGGCGGACTCGGCGAGTTCGCGCAGCGAGTGCTCGTCGTCGGCGTCGGCGTGCAGCACCGGGAGGTCCGCGCAGCGCGGCTCGATCGCGGCGAGACGCTCGCGCAGGCGTTCCAGCTTGGTCCGGTTCCGCCCGGCCACGGCCCAGCGGAAGCCGGCGGGAGCGTGGGCGGCCAGGTATTCGGCGGTGAGGGCGCCCACGAAACCGGTGGCGCCGAAGAGAACCACGTCATAGGGGCGTTGTGCCCCGTTCTGCCTGTTCACGAGTGCCTCCGCAGGGGCCGGTGCCGATGTGGCAGGCAGAGGCTAGCGGAGGGGTTCGTGGCGGTGTGCGGCAGGGCGGCCCCGGTGGGGGAGGATCCCGGAGAAAGAACTAAGCGCTTGCTCGGCCAAAGGGGTTGTGCGGAGCGCGGTGCGTTCTTAGCATCATCGATGTTACATCAGTGGTGTCATACCTCTGGGAGCTTGATGGCAACGACAGAGCACGGCCCGCTGGCAGGGGTGCGGGTGGTCGAACTGGCCGGCATCGGACCCGGTCCGTTCGCCGCGATGCTCCTGGCCGACCTCGGCGCCGATGTCGTCAGGGTCGACCGGCCCGGCGGCGCGGGGCTGGGCATCGATCCCGCGTACGACCTCACCAACCGCAACAAGCGCTCCGTGCTCGTCGACCTCAAGGCCGAGGACGGAGCCGCCAGGGTGCTCGATCTGGCCGAGCGTGCCGACATCCTGATCGAGGGGTACCGGCCGGGCGTCGCCGAGCGCCTCGGCGTCGGACCCGACGCCGCGCTGGCCCGCAATCCGCAACTCGTGTACGGGCGGATGACCGGCTGGGGCCAGGACGGACCGCTGGCCGAGCGGGCCGGTCACGACATCTCCTACATCGCGCTCACCGGCACCCTCTCCATGATCGGCAAGCCCGGCGAGCCGCCCACCGTCCCGGCCAACCTCGTCGGCGACTACGCGGGCGGCTCGCTCTATCTCGTCGTCGGGGTGCTCGCCGCCCTCCAGCACGCCCGCACGCCCGGCGGCCGGGGCCAGGTCGTGGACGCGGCGATCGTCGACGGCGCCGCCCATCTCGCCATGATGATCCACGGAATGCTGGCGGCCGGCGGCTGGCAGGACCGGCGCGGCTCCAACCTCCTGGACGGCGGCTGCCCGTTCTACGGCACGTACGAGACCGCCGACGGCCAGTACATGGCGGTCGGCCCGCTGGAGCAGCGGTTCTACGAGGAGTTCCGAACGCTCCTGGGGATCGGGGACGAAGCCCCGGACCGGGGCGACATCGGCCGGTGGGAGGAGCTGCGCGCCGTCGTCGCCGACCGGTTCCGGACCCGTACGCGCGCCGAGTGGACCGAGGTGTTCGAAGGGTCGGACGCCTGCGTCGCCCCCGTCCTCTCGCTCCGCGAGGCGCCGCACCACCCGCACCTGGCCGCCCGCTCCACCTTCGTCGAGCACGACGGGCTCACCCAGCCCGCGCCCGCACCCCGCTTCTCGGCGACCCCCGTCCATGTGCGCGGCGGGCCCGCACGTCCCGGCGCGGACACCGAGGCCGTCGCCGCCGACTGGGACGTACCCGGCATCGCCGGGCCGTGATCCCCGCCGGGCCCCGACCGGCCCGGCCCCTTCCCGCCCCGTCAAGAACCGGCCCCAGGAGGACTCCAGTGCAGCGGCAGATCTTCACCGAAGAGCACGACGCGTTCCGCGAGACCGTGCGCACCTTCCTCACCAAGGAGGTCCTCCCGCACTACGAGCAGTGGGAGAAGGACGGCATCGTCTCGCGCGAGGCCTGGCTCGCGGCCGGCCGGCAGGGGCTGCTGGGCCTCGCCGTACCCGAGGAGTACGGAGGCGGCGGCAACACCGACTTCCGGTACAGCGCCGTGCTCGCCGAGGAGTTCACCCGGGCCGGTGCGCCCGGCCTCGCGCTCGGGCTGCACAACGACATCATCGGCCCCTACCTCACCGGCCTCGGCACCGACGAGCAGAAGCTGCGCTGGCTGCCCGGCTTCTGCAGCGGCGAGACCATCACCGCCATCGCCATGACCGAACCCGGCGCCGGCTCCGACCTCCAGGCCATCCGCACCACCGCCGAGGACAAGGGCGACCACTGGCTGCTCAACGGGTCCAAGACCTTCATCTCCAACGGCATCCTCGCCGACCTGGTGGTCGTCGTGGCGAGGACCACCCCCGAGGGCGGCGCCAAGGGGCTCTCGCTGATCGTCGTCGAGCGCGGCGCGGAGGGCTTCGAACGGGGCCGCAACCTCGACAAGATCGGCCAGAAGTCCCAGGACACCGCCGAACTGTTCTTCAACGACGTCCGCGTCCCCAAGGAGAACCTGCTCGGCGAGCGGGACGGCGCCTTCATCCACCTGATGACCAACCTCGCACAGGAACGGATGGGCATAGCGGTCGCCGGGATCGCCGCTGCCGAACACCTGCTGGAGATCACCACGCGGTACGTCAAGGAGCGCGAGGCCTTCGGACGCCCGCTCTCCAAGCTCCAGCACATCAGGTTCGAGATCGCCGAGATGGCCACCGAGTGCGCCGTCACCCGCACCTTCCTGGACCGCTGCATCGTCGACCACTCCGACGGGACCCTCGACGCCGTGCACGCCTCGATGGCCAAGTGGTGGGCCACCGAACTGCAGAAGCGCGTCGCCGACCGCTGCCTCCAACTCCACGGCGGATACGGCTACATGGCGGAGTATCCGGTTGCCAAGGCGTTCACCGACGGCCGCATCCAGACCATCTACGGCGGCACGACCGAGATCATGAAGGAGATCATCGGCCGCTCGCTGCTCGCCTGACCCCGTCGCACAACCACCCCCGAAAGGCTGCTGTCTTGAGTACCGAAGCGTTTGTCTACGACGCGATCCGCACCCCGCGCGGCCGCGGCAAGGCCAATGGCGCCCTGCACGGCACCAAGCCGATCGACCTCGTCGTCGGCCTCATCCACGAGCTCCGCAGCCGCTTCCCCGGCCTCGACCCGGCGGCCGTCGACGACATCGTCCTCGGCGTGGTCAGCCCGCTCGGTGACCAGGGCTCCGACATCGCCCGGATCGCCGCCATCGCGGCAGGCCTCCCGGACACCGTCGCCGGAGTCCAGGAGAACCGCTTCTGTGCCTCGGGCCTGGAGGCCGTCAACCTGGCCGCCGCCAAGGTCCGTTCGGGCTGGGAGGACCTGGTGCTCGCGGGCGGCGTCGAGTCGATGTCCCGGGTCCCGATGGGCTCCGACGGCGGCGCCTGGGCGATGGACCCGATGACCAACTTCGAGACCGGCTTCGCCCCGCAGGGCGTCGGCGCCGACCTCATCGCCACCATCGAGGGCTTCTCCCGCCGCGACGTCGACAAGTTCGCCGCCCTCTCCCAGGAACGTGCCGCCGAAGCATGGAAGGAAGGCCGCTTCGCGCGTTCCGTCGTCCCCGTCAAGGACCGCAACGGCCTCGTCGTGCTCGACCACGACGAGCACATGCGGCCCGGCACCACCGCCGACTCGCTCGCGGCGCTCAAGCCCTCCTTCGCCGCGATCGGCGAGATGGGCGGCTTCGACGCGGTGGCGCTGCAGAAGTACCACTGGGTGGAGAAGATCGACCACGTCCACCACGCGGGCAACTCCTCCGGCATCGTCGACGGCGCCGCGCTCGTCGCGATCGGCAACAAGGAGGTCGGCGAGCGCTACGGACTCACGCCGCGCGCCCGGATCGTCTCCGCCGCCGTCTCCGGCTCCGAGCCGACCATCATGCTGACCGGCCCCGCACCCGCCACCCGCAAGGCCCTCGCCAAGGCCGGGCTGACCATCGACGACATCGACCTCGTCGAGATCAACGAGGCGTTCGCCGGAGTCGTGCTCCGCTTCGCCCGGGACATGGACCTCCCGCTCGACAGGATCAACGTCAACGGCGGCGCCATCGCCCTGGGCCACCCGCTCGGCGCCACCGGCGCGATGATCCTCGGCACCCTCATCGACGAACTGGAGCGCCGCGACCGGCGGTACGGCCTCGCCACCCTCTGCGTCGGCGGCGGCATGGGCGTCGCCACCGTCATCGAGCGTCTCTGACCGTCCCCCGGCCACCCCTGCTTACGGAGAAGAACCGCAATGACCGAGAGCACGACCATCCGCTGGGAACAGGACGAGACCGGCGTCGTCACCCTCGTACTCGACGATCCCGACCAGTCCGCCAACACGATGAACCAGGCCTTCAAGGACTCCATCGCGGCCGTCGCCGACCGCGCCGAGGCCGAGAAGGACTCCATCCGCGGCATCATCTACACCTCCGCCAAGAAGACCTTCTTCGCGGGCGGCGACCTCAAGGACATGATCAGGATCGGTCCGGAGAACGCCCAGCTGGCCTTCGACACCGGCACCGCCATCAAGAACTCGCTGCGCCGCATCGAGACCCTCGGCAAGCCTGTCGTCGCCGCCATCAACGGTGCCGCGCTCGGCGGCGGCTACGAGATCGCGCTCGCCTCGCACCACCGCGTCGCCCTCGACGCACCCGGCTCCCGGATCGGCCTGCCCGAGGTCACCCTCGGCCTGCTGCCCGCCGGCGGCGGCGTCACCCGCACCGTACGCCTCATGGGCATCGCCGACGCGCTGCTGAAGGTCCTCCTCCAGGGCACCCAGTACACCCCGCGGCGCGCCCTGGAGAACGGCCTGGTCCACGAGGTCGCCGCCACCCGCGAGGAGATGCTCGAAAAGGCCCGCGCCTTCATCGACGCCAACCCGGAATCCCAGCAGCCCTGGGACGTCAAGGGGTACCGGATCCCCGGCGGCACCCCGTCCAACCCGAAGTTCGCCGCCAACCTGCCGGCGTTCCCGTCCAACCTGAAGAAGCAGCTCGCGGGCGCCCCGATGCCCGCGCCCCGCAACATCCTCGCCGCCGCCGTCGAGGGCTCCCAGGTCGACTTCGAGACCGCGCTGACCATCGAGGCCCGGTACTTCACCGAGCTGGTCACCGGCCAGGTCGCGAAGAACATGATCCAGGCGTTCTTCTTCGACCTCCAGGCCGTCAACTCCGGTGCCAGCCGCCCCAAGGGCATCGAGGAGCGGCAGGTCAGCAAGGTCGCCGTGCTCGGCGCCGGGATGATGGGCGCCGGTATCGCGTACTCCTGCGCGCGCGCCGGGATCGAGGTCGTCCTCAAGGATGTTTCCGTCGAGGCCGCCGCCAAGGGCAAGGCGTACAGCGAGAAGCTGCTCGACAAGGCGCTCTCCCGGGGCCGCACCACCGAGGTCGAGCGCGACGCACTGCTGGCCCGGATCACCCCGACCGGCGACCCGGCCGACCTGGCGGGCTGCGACGCCGTCATCGAGGCCGTCTTCGAGGACACCGCGCTCAAGCACAAGGTGTTCCAGGAGATCCAGGGCATCATCGAGCCGGACGCGCTGCTCTGCTCCAACACCTCGACCCTTCCGATCACCGTCCTCGCCGAGGGCGTGGAGCGCCCGGCCGACTTCATCGGGCTGCACTTCTTCTCGCCCGTGGACAAGATGCCGCTGGTCGAGATCATCAAGGGCGAGCGGACCGGCGACGAGGCCCTGGCCCGCGCCTTCGACCTGGTCCGCCGGATCAGGAAGACCCCGATCGTCGTCAACGACTCGCGCGGCTTCTTCACCTCGCGCGTCATCGGCCAGTTCATCAACGAGGGCGTCGCCATGGTCGGCGAGGGCGTCGAGCCCGCGTCCGTCGAGCAGGCCGCGGCACAGTCGGGGTACCCGGCCAAGGTGCTCTCCCTGATGGACGAGCTGACGCTCACCCTGCCCCGCAAGATCCGCAACGAGACCCGGCGGGCCGTCGAGGAGGCCGGCGGCACCTGGGCCGGACACCCCGCGGACGCGGTCATCGACCGGATGGTCGACGAGTTCGGCCGGCCGGGCCGCAGCGGAGGCGCGGGCTTCTACGAGTACGACGAGAGCGGCAGGCGCACCCGCCTCTGGCCCGGACTGAGGGAGCACTTCACGCAGTCCGACCCGGGCATCCCCTTCACCGACATGCAGGAGCGGATGCTGTTCTCCGAGGCTCTGGACAGCGTCCGCTGCCTGGAGGAGAACGTCCTGATCACCGTGGCCGACGCCAACATCGGCTCCATCATGGGCATCGGCTTCCCGCCGTGGACCGGCGGTGTGCTCCAGTACATCAACGGGTACGAGGGCGGCCTGCCCGGCTTCGTCGCCCGCGCCCGGGAGCTCGCGCAGCGGTACGGCGACCGCTTCCTGCCGCCCGCCCTGCTCGTGGAGAAGGCCGAGAAGGGCGAGACCTTCCACGACTGAGCCCCACGGCCGACGCCCGCCCGCGGGCCGCGTTCACTCCGTCGTGAACGCGGCCCGCAGCTCTTCCTTCAGCGACCGCTGGAACGCGGTCACCAGCGCCTGGATCACCATCGGCTGCATATGGGCCGACAGCGACTTCATCGCCGCCACGTGCTCGGGGTCCGACTCCCGCTCCCGGTAGGGACCCCACACCTCGTCCCGGAACAGCCGGGTCAGCTCCTGCGCGGCGGACCGGGAGTGCTCCAGCAGGACCGTGCGGGCGGCCAGGATCGTCTCGTGCGCGATCGGCACGCCGAGCAGCTCGACCCCGAGCCGCAGCAGCCCCGGGTCCACCCGGTAGCAGCCGTCGACCGGCTCCGCGCGCTCCAGCACCCCCATCGCGGCCAGCCGCGCGATGTCCTGCCCGGTCAGCGCCCGGCCGGCCCGCCGCTCCAGCTCCGCCCGCGTCGCGTCCTCCGCCGAGTCCGGTGCCCAGGACGCCACCAGGGCCCGGTGGATCGCCAGGTCGTGCGCGCTCAGGTCCGGCGGCAGCTGCTCCAGATAGCGTTCGATCGCGGCCAGCGTCATGCCCTGGTGCTGGAGCTCCTCGATGAGCGCCAGCCGGGACAGGTGCTCGTGGCCGTAGTGCCCCACCCGGCGCGGTCCGATGACCGGGGGCGGCAGCAGCCCGCGGGTGCTGTAGAAACGCACCGTACGCACGGTCACTCCCGCGCGTGCCGCCAGCTCGTCGACGGTGAGCGTAGGTTCCTCGGCCCCGGTCGCCATGTCTGCTCCTCGTGTCCGGCCCTGAGGGCGATCCGCCGCGCGTGATCCACCCCGGTGCAACAGTATTGCTGTCTCACCATTGATGTGAAAGTGCCTGGTTGTCAGAGGCGCCGCCTAGCCTGATGCCATGTCCGGGATCATGTATGTACAGGGGGACGCGACGACGCCCCACGGCAAGGGTGTCAAGCTGATCGTCCACGTCTGCAACGACCTGGGCGGCTGGGGCAAGGGCTTCGTCCTGGCGCTCTCGCGCCGCTGGCCCGAGCCCGAAGCGGCCTACCGCCGTTGGCACCGGGAGCGCGCGGACAACGGCTTCGCCCTCGGCGCGGTGCAGTTCGTGCAGGTGAGCCCGTACATCTGGGTGGCGAACATGGTGGGCCAGCGGGGCATGCGCACCGGCAGCAACGGGGTCCCGGTGCGTTACGAGGCGATCGACGCGGGGCTGGACGCGGTGGCCGGACGCGCCCGCGAACTGGGGGCCTCGGTCCACATGCCGCGGATCGGCTGCGGGCTCGCGGGCGGGAAGTGGTCCCGGATCGAGCCCCTGATCGAGAAGCGGCTGACCGACCGGGACATACCGGTGACGGTGTACGACTTCGCCTAGCGGTCCGTCCGGCGCCGGGGCCTCGGCCTGCGGAAATCCGCCGGATAACCTGGCCCCGGCCGAAGGGCGGCAGGAAGAGGGGTGGGTCCGGTGGAGGGTGCCGAGGCGGGGCGCGAAGAGCCCGGACGTCCCGATGCCGGCGCGCCGGGCGACCCGGTGGACGGGTCCCTGCTGACCCTGCTCGGCCTCGGGGCGGACGAGGACGCGGTCTACCGCCTGCTGGTGGACCGTCCCGACAGCGAACCGGACGCGTTCATGGGCCCGTTGGACGGCTCGGCGGTGACACGTGTCCTCGGCTCGCTCGTCGATCGCGGGCTCGCCAGTGCCGCGAGGCCGGAGGCCGACGGCACCGTCCGGTACCGGGCCGCCTCGCCCGTTCTCGCGCTGGGGCCGCTCCTGGAAGCCCGCCGGTCCGCGCTGCACCGGGTCGAGTCGCTGGTGGGGGACCTCACCGAGCGCCACCGCGCCGCGCAGTCGCACGCCTCGGGCCCGCCGGTGGAGGTGCTGTCCGGTCCGGCGGCGATCCGGCGGCGCCTGCTGACCATGCAGCGCCAGGCCAGGAGCGAGGTGTGCACCCTGGTGCCGGCCAGGCATGTGCCCGCGGTGCTCAGCTTCGAGGACAACCACGAAGAGGTCGACTCCGAGATGATGCGGCGCGGGGTGACCGTGCGCAGTGTCGTCGAACGCGAATGGCTGGAGCATCCGGCGACCGCGGCGGTGCTGGCCTCCTGTGTCGCCCAGGGCCAGCACATATCCGTCACGGACCGGCTGCCGATCAAGCTCGCCATCGTGGACCGCCGCGTCGCCCTGCTGCCCCTGCACCCCGAGCGCGAGGCGGAGCCGGTGGCGCTCGTCGTGCACCGGACGGGGCTGCTCACCGCTCTGGTCTCGCTCTTCGAGGAGCACTTCGACAAGGGCTGGCGGCTGAGTGTCTCCGGCACCGAGGAGGAGCACGAGGCCCCGGTCGCGGCGATCGACCGGCAGATCGTCGCCCTCCTCCATGTCGGCCTGACCGATGCGGCCATAGCCCGCCAGCTGGGCATGGGCCACCGCACCGTCCAGCGGCGGCTGCACGCGCTGATGGACGAAGTGGGCGCGGCGACCCGCTTCCAGCTCGGCTGGTACGCCGCACGTGCCGGATGGCTGCCCGATATTTCGGACAACTCGCCTGCTGCCGAGCCCTCCTGAGGCGCAATTACGCCACGGCACTTTCGCGCCAGCTCCATCCCTTGTTCACGCAACCCCCCATGGCGAACGATCAGCACGTCAACGCCCGGGGCCCCGAAGGCCCGGGCGCAGGTGTGCGATGGGGAGGTCCCGTGAGACGAACGAGTGTGCTGCGGATGCTGGCGACCGGCGTGGTCGCCGCCGCGACCGGCGCGACGCTGCTGGCCGCACCGGCCTGGGCGGACGGCACCGCCGCGGCGCAGACGACGGACCCGGTGGGTGTCGCCCCGGCGATGACGCAGGGCCTGGACAAGACCGCCCGCGAGGGCACCCCGGCCGAGGCCGCCCGGGCCCACATCGAGGCCCATGAGGACACGTACAAGGTTCCGGTCTCCGACCTGAAGACGGTGAGGACCACCAAGGACGGCAAGCAGTCCTCGGTGCGCTTCCAGCAGAAGCACGACGGCGTCCCGGTCTTCGGCGCCGAGTACGCGGTGCAGACCCGGGCCGCGGACGGCGGCCAGCAGGTCACCTCCGCGACCGGCACGCTCTACACGGACCTCACGGTCTCCACCACGCCGAAGCTGAGCGAAGCCACCGCGAAGCAGCGGATGTTCACGCTCGACCGCGGCCTGTCCGGCGTGCTGGGAGCGAAGACCGAGGCGCACGGCCTGTCCGTGCTGCCCGACGCCCAGGGCGGCAGGCTGGCCTGGCACTTCACGGTCACCGGCGGCAGGGCGAACGGCAGCCCGGTGCGCCAGGAGGTGTACGTCGACGCGCGGGTGGGCGGCATCGCGCTCTCGTACAACAACATCGACGCGGCCGACGCGTCGCCCGCGCAGGGGACGGGCGTACGCGTCGACGGCACCGAGGCGAAGCTGGACGTCAACAAGGAGCCGGACGGCTCGTACACGCTCGTCGACTCCACGCGCGCCATGTACCCGCAGACCGGCGGCCAGATCCGTACCTACGACGCGAACCGCAAGGAGTACACGGCCGTCGCGGGCGGCCCGGTCACCGACGACATCCGGCTGGGCACATCGGCGAGCGACCGCTTCGACGGCGCCAACACCTCGTCGGGCGCGGTCGACGCGCACCTGAACGCGGCGAAGGTGTACGAGTACTACAAGAACCAGATCGGCCGCGACGGTGTCGACGGCAAGGGCGGCACGATCTACTCCGTCGTCAACGTCGCCGCGAACGGCAAGGACTACGCCAACGCCTTCTGGGACGGCTCCAAGATGGTCTACGGCCACATGGACGGCGTACCGCTGTCCGTCGGCCTGGACGTCGTCGGCCACGAGATGACGCACGGCGTCACCGAGCACTCCGCCGGGCTCGTCTACCTCAACCAGTCGGGCGCTCTCAACGAGGCGATATCCGACTACTTCGGCAACGCCATGGAGACCGCCGACAAGGGCATCGCGATGAGCGACCCGACGTCCGGCCTCGTCGGGGAGTACCTCTGCAACGGCACCAAGCCGCTGGAGGAGTGCGCCCTGCGCGACCTGAACGACGGGCGCAACGCACAGAAGGACTACGAGCCCATCACGCTCGACATCGACAACGGCGGAGTGCACTACAACTCCACCATCGTCGGCGGCGCGCTGTGGGACATGCGCAAGAACATCGACAGCAAGCTCGCCGACAGGATCGTCTACCGGTCCGCGCAGAACTACCTCACCCCCCTGTCCGGCTTCACCGACATGCGCAACGCGGTCGTCCTCGCGGCCAGGTCCCTGAACGTCTCGAAGGCCGATCTGGCCGTCATCACCAAGGCCTTCGACGACCACGGCATCGAGACCGGCTGGGAGAAGAAGGGCGGTACGCACGACGGCACGACCATCGGCGCCGACGTCCTGCCCGCCTACGAGGTCTACAGCGGGGTGGACGAGCAGGCCGCCCAGATCAACGGCGACGTCTATGCCATCAGCCACGGCGACGCCATCGCCTGGGACCAGGGCAGCGCCGCCTTCGGTATCACCGTCGGCCGCTTCAGCAAGAAGCCGAAGCACGAACTGGCCCAGAAGGACGCCTATCTGCTCGATCCCTCCGTGGACGACGACCGCATCGTCTTCACCCGGATCACCGCCGACGGCATCGGCATCTACCGGGCCGGTGACAAGGGCCAGGGTGCGATCAAGAAGCTGGTCGACCGCCCGGACGCGGACGAGACCGAGCCGGTGACCGAGAACGGGGCGCTCGCCTACATCAGCACCACCGCCGACGGCGAGCAGGACGTCATGCTCCGCAAGGCCGACGGCACCACGGTCAACGTCACCCCCGAGGCAGGCACCAAGGCCGGCCACCTCGCCATGAAGAACGGCCGGATCGCCTGGGCCGGCGGCGACGGCACGTATGTCTACGTCCACGACATCGCGACGGGCACCACGCAGACCAAGCGGATCGCCGGTTTCCTCTTCGACTACGTCTCGGACATCCAGCTGACCTCGGACCGTGTCTTCTGGCGGGAGACGAGCGGCTTCCTGATTCCGGGCTCGAAGTTCATGTCGGCTCCGCTCGACGATCTGTCCAAGGCGGCGAAGCTGCGGTACCCGTCGAGCGTCTACGCCGCTCAGTTCTCGGTCAACGACGAGTACTTCGCCTACTCCACGTACGACCTCTGGGGCGCGCTCGGCGCCTGGAACGGACCGACCAAGGTGAAGGTCGCCAGGACCGCCGATGTGCTCGCGGGCCTCGACAACTACTCCCGTGTCTCCTGCTCCTCCGGCTCCCAGCTGGCCCCGTCGCTAGGTGACGGTCAGCGCGTCGCCTGGCTGGACACGACCGCGGCGGCCACCGATGTGGTGACCCGCGGGACGTTCGCCGGGACCTGCGAGTAGTACCCACCGCACCGAAGGCAGGGGCGCCCACCGGAGTCGGGTGGGCGCCCCTGCCCGCGTCGGCACAGGGATACAGGGATACGGGGTGAGTCACTCCGTACCGACTCCTATGGTGGGGGTGGAAGCGGCGGAACGGGAGAGGGCCCATGACGGCACGGAGCACCGACGAGACACGGCTGGCCCTGGCGCTCCGCGCGACGCCGCCCTCCGACGCGCTGAGCGAGCAGATCCTGGACGCCGCGCGCGAGCAGTTCATGACCTTCGGGCTGCGCCGCTCCACCGTGGACGACGTCGCCAAACGCGCCAGGGTCTCGCGGGTGACCGTGTACCGCCGGATCGGCAACAAGGACAGCCTCGTCTCCGCCTGTCTGCTGCGCGAGTACCGCCGCTTCGTCGTGGAGGTCGACGAGGCCGTGGCCGCGCTGCCCACGACGGAGGACCGGCTCGTCGAGGGCTTCGCCGCGGTGCTCCGGCACATCCGCGAGCATCCGCTCATCGGCGGTCTGCTGAGGCTGGAGCCCGAGACGATGCTGCCGTTCCTGACCCTGGAGAGCGGACCGGCCTTCCTCGCCATCCGCGAGTACCTGGCGGACCGGCTGCGTGACGCCCGGCGCGCGGAGGGCCGGCCGGCCAGCGACCCGACTCCGGTCGCCGAACTGATGGTGCGGATCACCGTCTCCTTCCTCCTCAACCCCGTCAGCTGTTTCGAGCTGGACGACGACACCCAGGTGCGGGAGTTCGCCCGCCGCTATCTGGTGCCGCTGCTCGCCGCCGGGTAGATCCACCGGCGTGGCCGTCCCTCTCGTCGGGCAGGGGTTCCACGGGGCGGCTGCGCGCCCAGTTCGGCCCGAGGTCGTCGAGCCGCCAGCCGAAGGGGTACGAACGGGGGCGCGGACGCGCGGGAAGCCTGCGTGGCCGGGCCGGCAGCCTGCGGACACACCGGGCACGCAGGCGCAGGGCCGCCGACGCCGAGGCCCGCACCCACCGAGGCTGCGGCCGGAAGCCCAGCGCCGCCAGCAGCGGCTCGTCCAGCAGACCGAGGGCGAATCTCGCCACCAGGGGCCGTAACGGGCGCGGATACCAGCTCGCGATCACGCGGAACGTGGCGTTCGCGACCCGCCGGTTCGCCGGGTCGTAGGCGAACATCCGCTCCTCGTAGGAGTCGAGGAACCGCTCGAACCCCTCGTACGTGTCGGGCGCACCCTCGATGCCCATCATCGCCGCCGTCTTCCGGCCGGCCTCCACCAGTGCCTGCACCTCCTGGGCGCACAGGGGACGCCAGCCGAACCGGTCGATCCAGCGCTTCGGTCCCACGACCGTGGTGGCGAGGACATAGCGGAAGTCGTCGTCGGGGATCCTGTACTTGCCGTGGATCCGGTTGAGGTGACGCGCGGCCGCCCGCCCGCGCTCCGAGTCGAAGCCCTCCGCGGCCATCTCGTACCCGATCAGCACCGTGTCGTCGTACCGCTTCTGCCCGGCCCGTTCGAACTCCTGGGTCCGGTCCAGGAGCACGGAGATCCGGGGCACGCCGTAGTCCCTGAGGAAGGCGACGCTCACCCCCTGCCGGTAGTCCCAGGGGAACTCGTACTGAGAGATCAGCCGAAGGATCTCGGCGTAGTCGCGCGCCGGATCCATCCGGCGTATCTGGTGCAGGCGGCTGTATCGGCCCATGGTGCGCCCTCCTGTCCGGGTACCGACTCCCTGCGGGGCCGCTCCTGAGGGTTGTCGCTGTGCGGCCGGCCAACTCGCCTTCCGTGCAAGGAATGTGAGGGACCGTCTGGCAGGAGAGTCAAAGTTACAAATACTATCGACTTGTTTCACAAGTCCCGTCAACACCGCCGACGGCCGGGCATACGACGGGGTGCGGCAGGGGGCCGGTGCGCATGACTTCCCGAGCGCTCGCATACTGGATCACACAGGGGGCCGGGCGCCGGGCCGTGCGCCCGCCGACCGTCGGGAGCACCGTATGAGCAGCGAACCGGCCAGGGGCACCGACCCCGTACCGCCGCCGCCCGGCGGTGTGCTCTGGAGCCTCTCGGGCGACATCCGGGCCCTGCTGATGCTGCCCGCCGCGCTCACCCTCCAGGTCGCCCACCCGGCGGTCGGTGCCGGCGTCGACGAGCACTCCGTCTTCCGCACGGATCCCTGGGGGCGTGGCGAGCGGTCCCTGCGCTCGCTCCAGCTCTGGGTGTACGGGGGCGAGGAGGCGGCCGAGGAGGGGCGCCGCCTGCGCCGCCTGCACCGCACCATCCAGGGCACCGACACCAGGGGGCGCCGCTACCACGCGCTGTCGCCCGCTAACTACGCGTGGGTGCACGCCACCGGCTTCCCGGTCTACCAGCACGCCGCGCGCTATCTCGTCCGGCCGCTCACCGCGGCGCAGGAGCGGGCGCTGTACCGGGAGTGGCTCCAGGTCGGCCGGATCCTCGGCATCCACGACCGGGACATGCCGCAGACGATCGAGGAGTTCTGGCCGTATTTCCGCAAGGTGCTCGCCGAGGAGATCGAGGCGACCGCGGTCGTCGAGGACCTGATCGCCACCGATCGCCCCGTGCCGCCGCCGGACCGCGGGCCGCTGCCGCTCAGGCTGCTGCTGAAGGTGTTGTGGCCGGTGCTCTTCCCGCCGCTGGCTCGGTTCCGGCGGTTCGTCACCATCGGGCTGATGCCGCCGGAGGCACGTGAGGCGATCGGGCTGGAGTGGACGGACGAGCAGGAGCGCGCACTGCGGCGGTTCTGCTCAGTGGTGCGGTGCGTGGTGCCGGTGCTCCCCGAGCGGCTGCGCTATCTGCCGTACGCGCGCAGGGCACGGGCGGCCCACCGGCAGGGCCTCGGGAGCGGGGGAGGGCTCAGGCGGAAGCCCGGCGGACCAGCTCGGTCGGCGTGATCACCGATGCCTGCTCGTCGCCCCCGGCCTCGCCGTTGAGGCGGTTCATCAGCATCCGCACCATCAACCGGCCCATTCCCTCCACATCCTGACGGACCGTCGTCAGGGGAGGCTCGGTGGCCTCCGCAATCGACATCATGTCGTCGAAGCCGACCAGGGCCACCTCGTCCGGCACTCCGCGCCCGCGCTCGCGCAGCACCCGCAGTGCGCCCGATGCCATGAGATCGTTGGCGGCGAAGACCGCGTCCAGACCGGGGTGGCGGTCGAGCAGTTCCGCCATCGCCCGTGCGCCGCCCTCGACGGTGAAGTCGCCGTCCGCCAGGAGGGTCGGATCGGCGTCGGGCAGCACATCGCGGTAGCCGTCGATGCGGTCGAGGGCCGAGGTCTGGTCGCGCGGCCCGGCGATGTGCGCGATCCGCCGCCGGCCCAGGGCGACGAGATGGCGTACGGCCTCGGCCGCGCCGCCGCGGTTGTCGCAGTCGACGTACGGGACGGCCAGTTCGGACGCGGCGCCGGGCAGGCCCGGACGGCCGCCGTAGACCGTGGGTACGTGGAACCTGCGGATGATCGCGGGGAGTTCGTCGTCGGTGTGCAGCGAGAAGGCCAGCACCCCGTCCACATGGCCGCCGGCCAGATAGCGGGCGACCTGGTCGAAGTCCCCGCTGCCCTCCACCAGGAGCAGGACCAACTGGGAGTCGTGGAGGGTCAGTTCGCGGCTGATGCCACGGATCTGCTGGGAGAAGAACGGGTCGGAGAAGATCCGGAACTCCGGCTCGTCGATGATCACGGCGACCGCGCCGTTGCGCCGGGTGACCAGGGTCCGGGCGGCATGGTTCGGCACGTATCCGAGCTCCTCGACCGCCTTGCGCACCTGGTCCACGAGCGGCTTGCGCACCCCCGCCCCGCCGTTCACCACCCGCGAGACGGTCGCCCGGGAGACCCCGGCGCGGGCCGCCACGGCCTCCAGTGTGGGGCGGTCGTCGCGAACGGAATCGTGGGACGGACCGGGCAAGGGAGGCTCCTCGTACACGCGGGATCGGGCCGGAAACGGCCGGGCCGGCCGGACGGCACCGACGCCATCAGCCTAACCGGCGCCGCCGGCCCGCCGCCGGGCACCACCGCCCCCACCAGGGGGAAAGGGGCAGCGGTGCCCGGACCCGTCAGCGGTGGTCGTGCACGGAGTCCGTCGCGGCGATCTTCTTCCAGGACGCGGGCCGCGCGGGCTGCCCGGTGGCGTGCAGGGCGTGTGCCCCGGCCGCCGGGGCCTCGGGCCGTGTCGGCCGGAACAGCCAGGTGTCGAAGAAGGCGGCGAGCGGCTTGCCCGAGACCCGCTCCGCATAGGCGACGAAGTCGCTCACGCTCGCGTTCCCGTACGCGTGCTCCGCGGGCCAGCCCTTCAGCAGCGCGAAGAACGTCTCGTCGCCCAGCTCGTCACGCAGTGCCTGGAGCGCCAGCGCGCCCCGGTCGTAGACGGCCGCGTCGAACTGGTTGTCGGGGCCCGGGTCCCCGGGCTTCACCGTCCAGAAGGCGTCGTCCGCGGGGTGCAGGGCGTAGGTGTAGTCCGCCAGCTCCTGCGCCGTTCCCTCGCCCTCCTTCTCCGACCACAGCCACTGGCTGTAGCGGGCGAAGCCCTCGTTGATCCAGATGTCCTTCCAGCCCTTGAGGGACACACTGTCGCCGTACCACTGATGGGCCAGCTCATGGACGACGACCGAGACGTTCGCACCGTTGGCGAACTGCTTCGGGCTGTAGAACGGCCTGGTCTGGGTCTCCAGCGCGAAGCCGCTCGTCACATTGGGGGAGTACCCGCCCAGCGCGTCGAAGGGGTACGGCCCGAACACCTCCGTCAGCCACTCGGCGACCTCGGCGCTCCGCTCGATGCTGGCACGCGCCGCCCCGGCGTTGGCGCCGAGGTCCTTGCTGTACGCGTTGACGACCGGCAGCCCGTCCGACGTGGTGTCCGTGGTGATGTCGAACTTCCCGACCGCCAGCGTCGTCAGATACGTCGCCTGCGGCTTGCTGGAACGCCAGTTGAAGCGGGTCCAGCCCAGCTTCGAACTCTGCGACTGCAGCGTGCCGTTGCTGATCGCCTGGGTGCCGTCCGGGACGGACACGGAGATGTCGTACGTCGCCTTGTCCAGCGGGTGGTCGTTGCTGGGGAACCACCACGCGGCCGACTCGGGCTCCTAGGCGGCCACGGCGCCGTCGGGAGTGCGGACCCAGGAGGTCCAGTCGTTGATCTTCACCTCGGAGGGCTTCCCGGCGTATCGCACGACCACCGAGACGGCCCTGCCCTTCGCCAGCGGGGCCGCCGGGGTGATCTCCAGCTCCTGCTCGCCGTTCTTCACATGGCCGGCCTTCTTGCCGTTCACCCGCACCTCGGAGACGTCCAGCCCGAAGTCCAGGTCGAAGCGGGAGAGTTCCTGGGTGGTCGTGGCGAGGATCGTCGCCGTGCCCTCCAGCAGATCGGTCGAGGGCTGGTACTTCAGCCGCAGGTCGTAGTGGGACACGTCGTAGCCGCCGTTGCCGCTGGCCGGGTAGTAGGGGTCGCCGATGCCCGGGGCGCCCACGGTGCCTCCGGCGGCCGAGGCCGGGACCGCCAGCAGCAGGGAAGCCGCGAGTGCGCTCGGGACGATGAGTCTGCGGTGCACGGAATGCTCCAAGTGGTCGGGGCGAATGATCTTTCGAACCGTCACGTCGACACTATTCAGCGACCACGGCATCAGTGGTGTCCATGGCCGCAGCTGTCACACGATCGCCATTCGGCCGCCACCGCTGCTGTACGCATGTGCGCCGTGATCATGCCGTATGCACCACTGATCGCCCTCTGTCGCCGGGGAGTTGACCGGGGTACCTTCCGCCCATGCCGAATCGCGCGCGAGGCCCCCGTCCGAGGTACAGATCGCTGGTGGTGGCGGCCGTCGCCGCCCTGACGGCCGTCCTGCTGTCACCGGCAGGTGCACAGGGCGCGAGCCCGGGGAAGGAGCGGCCGGCGGAGAGCAGACCCGTCTACTCGTACGAGAACGCCGTCCGCGAATCGGTCTGGGTCGACACCGGACTGGACGGCGACGAGGACGGTCGGAGCGACCGCGTCGCCGTCGACGTCGTCAGGCCGCGCGAACCCGCCGGGCAGGGCCGGAAGATCCCCGTGATCATGGACGCCAGCCCGTACTACTCCTGCTGCGGACGCGGCAACGAGAGCCAGCTCAAGACGTATGACGCCGACGGCCGGCCCGTCCAGTTCCCGCTCCACTACGACAACTACTTCGTGCCGCGCGGCTATGCCTTCGTCGCCGTCGATCTGGCCGGTACCAATCGCTCCGACGGCTGCGTCGATGTCGGAGGCCGCTCGGACGTGCAGTCCGCCAAGGCCGTGATCGACTGGCTGAACGGACGCGCCCGCGGCTACACCACCCGCACCGGCAACGCCCGCGCCACGGCCGGCTGGTCCAACGGCCGCACCGGAATGATCGGCAAGAGCTACGACGGCACCGTCGCCAACGGTGTCGCCGCGACCGGCGTGGACGGGCTGCGGACCATCGTGCCGATCGGCGCCATCTCCTCCTGGTACGACTACTACTTCGCCCAGGGCGCGCCGCTCTACGACAGCGGCCCCGAATGGCTCTCCGACTATGTGGAGAGCCCGGAGGCGCGCGGACGCTGCGCCGCCGTCCAGCAGCGGCTCGTCGACGGGGCGCCGCGCACCGGCGACTGGTCGAGGCTGTGGAGCGGGCGCGACTACGTGAAGGACGCCCGCAAGGTGCGCGCCAGCGTCTTCGCCGTCCACGGCATGCAGGACCTCAACGTCCGTACCAAGCACCTCGGCCAGTGGTGGGACGCGCTCGCCGACCGGGGTGTGGAGCGCAAGATCTGGCTCTCCCAGACCGGCCACGTCGACCCGTTCGACTACCGGCGCGCCGAGTGGGTCGACACGCTGCACCGCTGGTTCGACCACTACCTCCTCGGCTACGACAACGGCATCGACCGCGAACCGATGGCCGACATCGAACGCCACCCCGACCAGTGGTCCACCGACCGTGTCTGGCCGCCCCGCACCACCCACGCCACCACCGTGCGCCCCGGCGCCGGGAGCGCGCCGGGCGTCGGCACCCTGTCCCTGCGGACGGCCCGCCCCGGCGCCACCGAGACGTTCACCGACGATCCGGCACAGAGCGAGACGGAGTGGGCCGCCGACCTGGACCGGACCACCAGAGCCAAGGCCGGATTCCGTACCGCGCCGCTCACCGCCGACCTCAGGCTCTCCGGATCCTCCGCGGTGACCGTCACCGCCACCCCGACCACCTCGACCGCCCACCTCTCCGCGGTCCTCGTGGACATCGGCCCCGACACCATCCGCGACTACGGCTCCTCCGGCGAGGGCATCACCACCCTCACCACCCGCAGCTGCTGGGGCGCGAGCACCACCGGGGACAGCTCCTGCTTCAAGGAGACCAGGGCCAGGACCACCACCGTCGACCGGACCGTGGTCAGCCGCGGCTGGGCCGACCTCGGCACGTACGCCTCCCCGGGGAAGGGCCGTCCGCTCACCCCGGGCCGGGCCGGCACCCTCACCATCGACCTGGCGGCCACCGACCATGTCGTCCCGGCCGGACACCGCCTGGCCCTGATCGTCGCCGGCACCGACCGTGACCTCATCGACCCGCCGGACTCCACCCCCACGCTCACCCTCGACCTGGCCCGAACCTCCGCGAAACTGCCGTTCGTCGGCGGCACCGGCGCCTTCGTCCGCGCCACCACGGGTTCCGCGTCCGCGACGGACACGCCCGGGGCGGCCGAGGTCCGGGGCGTGACACCGCCGCGCGCCGCCCGTCGCGTTCCGGGAGCCGGCCAGTCGTGACGGTGCCCATGCCCGTGCCGGGCACCTCCCGCGAGGGGCCCGGCACGGGCCGCGGGCGACCGGTTCCGGGGCGTCCCGCGATGCCGGTTCCGCGGGCGTCCGAACGCCCACCGCATCCAGGTCACCGAATCCGCGCGGATGCTCCTGGCGTGGGCCCGCATCGCCGTCGACCGCCGCGAGGCCGAACCGGCGGCCGCACGCCGGAGAGGCGCGATGCGGCCCGCGCCCGACCCGAAGGCATCTGCCGAGCCCGTCGCCGAACCGCACGCTCTCCCAGAAGGGCGTCCTCGAACCGGCCGGACGGGTCGTCGTCCTCCGGGGTGTGGTCACCGGCGCCGTGGCCGCGATCATGCTGCTCATCGGTAACGGCAAGGGCGACGCGCTCGCCGGACTCCAGGACCTGACGATCCTGGTCGCCGCGCCCTTCACCCTGGTCGTGATCGGCATGTGCGTGGCGCCGATGCGGGACCTGCGCCAGGACCCGCTGATCGTTCGGCGTGGGTTCGGTGTCGAAGCGGTCGAGTCCGCGGTCATCGAGGGGCACGCGAAGTACTCCGGCGACTTCGGGATCCGGATCGGTCCGGGCGGCTGCCAGGTCACCACCGGACTCCCCGGGGCCCCGACCCGCGACCGGGCAGCTCCGCGCCTACGGGCCTCCGGGCGACGGCTGAGGACGCTTCTGTCCGGCCCCGGTGCCGGTGCGGGGGCTGTCCGGTGGACCGAGGTCGGACAGGCCCTAGGATCGACACCCTGATGACTGCCACTCTCGTCGCCAAGGACCTCGCCGCCGGACACGGCGACCGCACACTCTTCGCCGGACTCGACCTCGTCGTCGCGCCCGGTGACGTGATCGGTCTCGTCGGAGTCAACGGGGCCGGAAAATCGTCCCTGCTCCGGCTCCTCGCCGGACTCGACCGGCCGGAGGAGGGCGAGCTGCGGCTCTCCCCGCCCACCGCCACCGTCGGACACCTCCCGCAGGAGCCGGAACGGCGCGCGGGGGAGACCGTGCGGGAGTTCCTGGCCCGCCGCACCGGCGTCGCCGACGCCCAGGCCGCGATGGACGCGGCGACGCAGGGCCTCGTCGACGGGACACCGGGCGCCGACGACGCGTACTCCGAGACACTGGAACGCTGGCTGGCCCTCGGCGGCGCGGACCTGGACGAGCGCGCCGAGGAGGTCGCGGCCGAGCTCGGACTGACCGTCGGCCTCGACCTGCCGATGACCGCGCTCTCCGGTGGTCAGGCCGCCCGCGCCGGTCTGGCCTCCCTCCTCCTGTCCCGCTACGACGTCTTCCTGCTGGACGAGCCCACCAACGACCTCGACCTGGACGGCCTGGAGCGGCTGGAGCGCTATGTCTCGGGGCTCCGCGCGGGCACGGTGGTCATCAGCCACGACCGCGAATTCCTGATGCGCACGGTCACCAAGGTCCTCGAACTGGACCTGGCCCAGCAGCAGATCAACCTGTACGGCGGCGGGTACGCGGCCTACCTGGAGGAGCGCGAGCGCGACCGTAGGCACGCCCGCGAGGAGTACGAGGAGTACGCCGACAAGCGCGCCGCCCTCGAAGGGCGCGCCCAGATGCAGCGCTCCTGGATGGACAAGGGCGTCAAGAACGCCCGCCGCAAGGCCACGGACTCCGACAAGCTCGGCCGGAAGTTCCGCAGCGAGTCGAGCGAGAAGCAGGCCGCCAAGGCCCGGCAGACCCAGCGCATGATCGAACGGCTCGATGTCGTCGACGAACCGCGCAAGGAATGGGAACTGCGGATGGAGATCGCCGCGGCACCCCGCTCCGGATCGGTCGTGGCCACCCTGCGCGAAGCGCGCGCCGTACGCGGCGACTTCGCCTTCGGCCCGGCGTCGCTGCAGATCGACTGGGCGGACCGGGTCGCCATCACCGGCGCCAACGGGGCGGGCAAGTCCACCCTTCTCGCCGCACTCCTCGGCCGCCTCCCGCTCGACTCCGGCCATGCGGTGCTCGGCTCGGGGGTGGTGGTCGGCGAGGTCGACCAGGCCCGCAAGCTCTTCCACGGCTCGGAGTCGCTCCTGGAAGCGTTCTGCGCGGCCGTGCCCGACACCGAACCGGCCGAAGTGCGCACGCTGCTCGCCAAGTTCGGCCTGCGCGCCGACCATGTGATGCGGCCCGCCACGACGCTCTCCCCGGGCGAGCGCACCCGGGCGGCGCTCGCCCTGCTCCAGGGCCGGGGCGTCAACCTCCTGGTGCTCGACGAGCCCACGAACCACCTCGACCTGCCCGCGATCGAGCAGCTGGAATCCGCCCTGGAGTCGTACCCGGGCACGCTGCTGCTGGTCACGCACGACCGGCGCATGCTGGAAGCCGTACGGACGACGCGGCGCATCGAGGTGTCGGAGGGAAGGGTGACCGAGGTCTGAGCCCGGGCCGCTCCGGTCTGGTATGCCAAAAGACTCCGACCTTGCGCCCTTGCGTCTTGCGACGAAGGGTCATTTGCGACCAATCGCTCATACTCCCTGGTGGCATCGGATTTTGGTATGCCAAGTGTTAGTGTCGGTTCGGCCAAGGACCGACGTCCGGCCGGACGGCCCTGACACACATCCGCAGGAGGCCCCGTGCGAACCCGCTGGCGCGCCGCCCACATCCTCGCCCACCGCGGCGGCGGTCACGCGCTGCTGCGCGACGGCGAGATCGTGTGGGACGGATCCACCATCGCGTACGTCGGAAAGCGGTACGACGGCCCGGTGGACGAGGAACTGGACCTCGGCGAGGCGCTGGTGATGCCCGGGCTCATCGACCTGGACGCCCTCACCGACATCGACCACCTCGTCCTGGACTCCTGGGCGTCGCCGGAGACCGGCGGCGGGCTCCTCTGGTCGCGGGAGTACTTCACCGACCGGCGCCACGACGTCTTCACCCCGGCCGAACGGGCCACCGTCCGCGAGTACGCACTCGTCCAGCTGGCGCTGCACGGCATCACCACCTACATGCCCATCGCCTCGGAGGTCCACAGCGCCTGGGCCGAGCCGTACGGCGAACTCGTCTCCATGGCGCAGACCTCCCGGCGGATCGGCCTGCGGGGCTATCTGGGCCCCGCCTACCGGTCCGGCGTCAATGTGACGCTGCCCGACGGCGGCCGGGGCGTCGAGTTCGACGAGGAGCGAGGCCGCGACGGGCTCCGGGACGCCGTGCGCTTCCTGGACCATGTGGCCGGGCTGGACGACCCGCTGGTCAACGGCGTACTGCTGCCGTGCCGCATCGAGACGCTCACCGAAGAACTCATGCGGGAGACCGCCGCGATCGCGCGCCGGCGCGATGTCCTCGTACGGCTCCACTGCCTGCAGGGCATGCACGAACGGGACCTGGTGCGCCGGCTGCACGGCACCACGCCCCTGCACCTGCTCGAACGCACCGGGCTGCTGGACACCCGCCTCCTTGTCCCGCACGGCATCGTCATCGACCGGCATCCCGGTGTGCACGGCGAGGACCACGGCGACCTGGCCACCCTGGCGGCGGCCGGCGTCTCGGTCGTCCACTGCCCGCAGACCTCGCTGCGCTACGGCCAGGTGCTGCACTCCTTCGACGCGTACCGGAGGGCCGGGGTCAACCTCTGTCTGGGCACCGACTCCTTCCCGCCGGACCTGATCCGGGGCATGGACCTCGGCGTCCACCTCGCGAAGGTCGTCGACGGGCGCGCCGACGCGGCGCCCGCCGAGCGCTACGTCGAGGCGGCCACACTCGGCGGTGCCCGTGCGCTGGGCCGCACCGACCTCGGACGGCTGGAGCCGGGTGCCCAGGCGGACCTGGTCGCGTTCCGGCTGGACGACATCCGCGACGGCGTCCGGGACGACCCCGTCCGCACCTTCCTGCTGAACGGCACCGCCCGGCAGGCCACCCACTCCGTCGTGGCCGGACGCCCGGTCATGACCGACGGCCGCATCCCCGGCATCGACCAGGCCGACCTGCGCCGCCGCGCCCAGGGCCTGTTCGACAGGATGCGCGAGGCCTACAGCGAACGCGACGTGCTGCGCCGCGGCGCCGACGAGCTGTTCCCGCCGACGTTCCCGCCGTTCCGGGAGACGCGCTCTTGACCGAGCCCGGGCCGTCCCACGCCGAGCCGACGATCCGCACCCGCGTCCTCGGCGGCGCGTACCCGCCCGGCTCGCGCCGGCGCGAACTGTCCGACGTGCCGGGAGTACCGCGCATCCCCGTCCGCGAGGCCCTCGCCCGGCTGACGGGGGAGGGCCCGGTGGTGAACTCGCCACGACGCGGCGCCTCCGTACGCAACCTCTCGCTCCGCGACGTGGCCGCACTCTTCGACCTCCGGCTGCGCCCGGAGGTGTTCGCCGCGCGCCGGGCCGCCGAATCCCGCGCCGGCGGACGCGGCGGCGAACGGCTGCGGGAGCTCATGGCGGCGGCCGAGGACGCCACCCGGCGCGGCGACACCGACGAGATCCCGGCCGCCACCGCCGCCCTGCGCGCGGAGATCGTCGCGCTGACCGGCAACCGCCTGCTCCCGGACGCCCCGCAGCCCTCGCCCGGTCCGGTGCAGTGGCTCTTCACCGTCACCGGCGGCCTCGACCCGCGCGTCCGGCGCGCCGAGCACCAGGACATCTGCGCCGCGATCCACGCCGGCGGGCCCGACCTGGCCGATGCCCTCGCCCACGCACACATCGGGAGGGGCCGCGGCCCCTCCCCGGCGGCCCTGGCCGAGGTCCTTCCGGCCGAGTGACCCGCGGCGGCCGGACGACCGCCGCCCGAGAACCGCGCACCGGCGCCCGAGACAAGGAGATCCCCCACATGCTGATCACGAATGTCCGCCCCTGGGGCGGCGAACCGTGCGACATCGAGATCGGGAACGGTGCGATAGCCGCGATCACCCCGCACGACCCGGACCGTGACCAGGACGGCGACACCGTGGCGGGACGGGGACGGCTCGCCCTGCCGTCGTTCTCGGACGTCCACTGCCACCTGGACTCCACCCGCATCGGCCTCCCCTTCCGCGCCCACACCGGTGCACCCGGTGTCTGGGCCATGACCATGAACGACCGCGCCCACTGGCGCGAGGACGCATGGAGCGTCGCCGAGCGGGCCACGTTCACCCTGGGCCGCATGATCGAGCGCGGCACCACCCTCGTCCGCAGCTACGCGCAGATCGACGCGGACTGCGGGCTGGAGCGCTTCGAGGGCGTGCTCGCCGCCAAGGAGGCGCACGCCGGTCGCTGCGAGGTCGAGATCATGGCCTTCCCGCAGGCCGGTCTGCTCAAGGAGAAGGGCGTGCCGGAGCTGATGGACCGGGCCCTGTCCGCGGGCGCGGCCGTGGTCGGCGGCATCGACCCCTGCACCCTGGACCGGGACCCGGTACGCCACCTGGACATCGTCTTCGGCCTCGCCGAGCGCCACCGGGCACCGGTCGACATCCACCTCCACGAGCCCGGCCCGCTGGGCGTGTTCAGTGTCGACCTGATCCTGGAGCGGGTGCGCGCCCTCGGCATGGCCGGCCAGGTGACGCTCTCGCACGCGTACGATCTCGGCGGTGTCGACGAGGCGACGACGCGGCGGCTCATCGAGGAGTTCGCCGAGCTGGACATCGCGATGGCGACCGTCGCCCCCGCGCAGCACCGGGCGCTGCCGCTCGCCGAGCTGACGGCCGCCGGCGTGCGGGTCGGCCTCGGCGAGGACGGCCAGCGCGACTTCTGGTCTCCGTACGGCAACGGGGACATGCTGGACCGCACCTGGCAGCTCGCCTTCACCAACCGCTACCGGGCCGACGAGCTGATCGAGCACTGCATGGCCGTCGCCGGTCGCGGCGGTGCCTCGATCCTGCATCCGGAGCTGCCGCGCCTGACATCGGTGGCCGACCGGCCCGGTGTCTCGGTGGGCGACGCCGCCGATCTGCTGCTGGTCGACGGCGAGACCGTGACGTCCGCCGTGATGGACCGCGGCAACGACCGTACGGTGCTGCACGCCGGCCGCGTCGTCGCGGACGGCCTGGAGCTCGTCGGCTGACCCGGGCGCGCACACGCCGGAAGCCCGTCCCCCACGCGGTGGACGGGCTTCCGGCGTGTGCGCCGTGGTGTTACGCCGTGGCCTTCGCGGCATCCGGTACGGTGCCGTCGTCCGCCACCAGGTGGCACGCCACCTGGCGCGGCGCCGCTTCCGGGCCGCCCTCGCCGGGCAGCGTCCGCAGCACCGGCGACTCGGTACGGCACCGGTCGGTGGCCAGCGGGCACC
The DNA here is from genome assembly GCF_040652135.1 of Streptomyces sp. NPDC048295. Lineage (NCBI taxonomy): Bacteria > Bacillati > Actinomycetota > Actinomycetes > Kitasatosporales > Streptomycetaceae > Streptomyces > Streptomyces sp. NPDC048295. The sequence continues at coordinate 32,766 of NZ_JBEZLL010000019.1, read as the reverse complement.
GGGTGTGGAAGTGGCAGCCGGGCGGCGGGTCCAACGGGCTGGGCAGGTCGCCGCCGAGCACGATCCGGCTGCGGCCCCGCTGCTCGGCGGGGTCGGGCACCGGCGCCGCGGACAGCAGCGCCTGGGTGTACGGATGCCTGGGCGCCGCGAACAGCTCGGCGGCCGGGGCCTGTTCGACGATCCGGCCCAGGTACATCACCGCGATGCGGTCCGCCAGATACTCCACCGCCGCCAGGTCGTGGGTGATGAAGAGGCAGCCGAAGCCCCGGTCGCGCTGGAGGTCCGCGAGCAGGTTGAGCACCGATGCCTGGACCGACACATCGAGCGCCGAGGTCGGCTCGTCGGCCACCAGGAGCGCGGGGTCGACCGACAGGGCGCGGGCGATGGAGACCCGCTGACGCTGACCACCGGAGAGCTCATGGGGGTTGCGGTCCGCCAGCTCGGGCCGCAGACCTACCTGGGCGAGCAGCTCGTCCACCCGGACCGAGGCCTCGGCGCGGTTCGCCATACCGTGCAACCGCATTGGCTCCGCAATGATCTGACGGATCGTCATGCGCGGGTTGAGTGAGGACGACGGGTCCTGGAACACCAGGTGGAAGTCCTTGCGCAGGGGCCGGAGCGCACGCGGCGTGAGTGTGGTGACGTCGGTGCCGTTGATCTCCACGCTGCCGCCGGTCGGCCGGTCCAGGCGGACCACACAGCGTCCCACGGTCGACTTGCCGCTGCCCGACTCCCCGACGAGGCCGACGACCTCACCCGGCAGAATCGTCAACGACACACCGTCCACCGCCTTCACGGTGCCGCCCGACGCGTCGAAGTGCCGCTTGAGGTCGCGCACGGCCAGCACCGGGGTGACGGTTCCCGCGGTGCCGGGGGGTGGGGTGGGGCCGGCGGTCATCGGACGGTTCCCTTGCTCGGATCGGGACGGGACGGGTCGGTGCCGGCCGGTTCGGCGGCGGCCGGGGCGGCCGGGTGGTGGCAGGCGATCAGATGGGGCCCGGCGGCCTGCCGCAGCGGGGGACGGCTCGTCGGGCAGTCCGCGTCGGCAGACGCGCACCGCGGGGCGAAACCGCATCCCACGGGCTGCTCGCGCAGATCGGGCACCAGTCCGGGGATCTCGTCGAGCCGGGTCCGGCCGCCCTCGCTCCGGCTGCCGGGACGCAGTACGGCACCGAGCAGACCGCGGGTGTACGGGTGCCGCGGCGAGGCGAACAGTTCGTCCACCGGGGCCTCTTCGACCGGGCGGCCCGCGTACATCACCAGGACCCGGTCCGCGGTGTCCGCGACGACCCCGAGGTCATGGGTGATCAGCACGATCGCGGTGCCCAGCCGGTCCCGCAGGGAGCGGAGCACATCGAGGATGCCCGCCTGCACCGTCACATCGAGTGCGGTCGTCGGCTCGTCCGCGATCAGCACCGCGGGGTCGCACGCCACGGCGATCGCGATCATCACCCGCTGCCGCATGCCGCCGGAGAGCTGGTGCGGATACTCGTCCACCCGCTTGCGCGGGGCCGGGATGCCGACGATGCCGAGCAGTTCGACGGCCCGCTTTCTGGCCTCGCTCCGGCTCAGACCCTGGTGCCGGCGCAGGACCTCGGTGATCTGCCGTCCTACGGTGAGTACCGGATTGAGCGAGGTCATGGGCTCCTGGAAGATCATCGAGAGCCGGCGGCCGCGCAGCGAGCGCAGCTGCTTCTCCGGCGCGCCGACCAGCTCCTGACCGTCGAGGGTGATCGACCCGCCGACCCGGGCGGTCGGGGGCAGCAGCCCCATCACGGCCATCGAGGTGACGGACTTGCCGCACCCCGACTCGCCGACCACGGCCAGCACCTCACCGCGCGCCAGGTCGTAGGAGACCCCGTCCACGGCGTGCACGGTGCGCTCCGCTCCGTGGAAGGAGACCGACAGATCGCGGACCCGGAGCACCGGACCGGAGCCGTCTCGGGGGCCGGGCACGGGCGCGGTGGACGTTTCGACTTCGGTCACCGGGAACCTCCGCGGGGGTCGAGGATGTCGCGTACGCCGTCACCGAGCAGGTTGAACGCCAGGGTGGCGAGCACGATGACCAGGCCGGGGAAGACCGCCATCCAGGGCGCGTCCGCGATGAAGGGCTGGGCGCTGGAGAGCATCACACCGAGCGAGGGGGCGGGCGGCTGCACCCCGAGGCCCAGGAAGCTGAGCACCGCCTCGCCGATGATCGCGGACGGGATGCCCACGGTGGCCTGCACGATCAGCGTCGAGGTCGCGTTCGGCAGGATGTGGCGGAAGAGGATCACGCCGTCCCCGGCGCCGTTGGCGATCGCAGCGCCGACGTAGTCCAGGTGCTTGAGCCGGAGGGTCTCGGCGCGGGTGACGCGGACGATCCCCGGGATCTGGGAGATGCCGATCGCGATGGTCGCGTTCTGCAGCGAGGGGCCGAGCACCGCGGCGAGCCCGACGGCCAGCACCAGGAACGGGAAGGCCAGCATGGTGTCGGTCAGCCGGGAGACCACCGTGTCGGCGAACCGGCCGTAGTAGCCGGCCACCAGCCCCAGTGGGACGGCCACGACGAAGGCCAGCAGTACCGCCGCCACGCCGACCTGCATGGACGCGGTGACCCCGACCAGCACCCGGGACAGCTGGTCGCGGCCCAGGTCGTCGGTGCCCAGCCAGTGCGACCAGCCGGGTTCGGCCAGCGCGGCGCCGAAGTCCGGCCGGGCCGGGTCGTACGGGGCCAGCAGCGACGAGACGACCGCGACGAGCACGAACACCGCGGCGAGCACCGCACCGACCAGTGCCAGCCGGTTGCGGCGCAGCCGCCGCAGCGAGGCGGCCGGCCGCGCGGCGCGGCCGGGGGCGGGCCGCGGCACGGGGGCGACGGCCGCACTCGGCGCCGGGGACGGGGCGAGGGTCATCGGGAACCTCCGAGCCGGATGCGCGGGTCGACCACGGAGTACAGGAAGTCGACGAGCAGATTGATCAGGATGTAGGCGGCCGAGGTGAACAGCACCACGCCCTGGACCATGGCGTAGTCGCGGGTGAAGACCGCGTCGATGGTGAGCTTGCCGAAGCCCGGCAGGACGAAGACCTGTTCGGTGACGACGGCGCCGGAGATCAGATGGCCCAGTTGCAGGCCCAGCACGGTGATCACGGTGACGAGCGAGTTGCGCAGCCCGTGCCGGCCGATCACGGCGGCCGGGGCCAGTCCCTTGGCCCGTGCGGTGCGCACATAGTCCGAGGACATCGCGTCGATCATCGCCGCCCTGGTCTGGCGCATCACCACCGCGGCGAGGCCGGAGCCCAGCACCACGGCGGGCAGCACCAGCCGGCGCAGGTTCTCCAGCGGATCGGTGCTGAACGGCACGAATCCGGAGGCCGCGAAGACGGGCATGGCGATGGCGAAGAGCAGTACCAGCACGATCCCGAGCCAGAACGAGGGCACCGACATGCCGAGCAGGGCGATGCCGTTGGCCAGCCACTCCGCCGGCCTGCCGCGCCGGACCGCCGCCAGCACCCCGGCGCCGATGCCGACCACCACGGCCATCAGCAGGGAAAACGCGGCCAGTTCGAGGGTGATGGGCAGCGCCTGGGTGATGGAGTCCAGTACGGGGAGCCCGGTGCGGGCCGAGGTGCCGAAGTCCCCGGTGGCCGCGTGGCTGACGTAACGCCAGTACTGGACCGCGATGTTGTCGTCGAGCCCGTACTCCTCGCGGATCGCGGCCAGGACCTCCGGGGAGGTCTGCTCACCGGCGAGGGCCTGGGCGGTGTCGCCGGGCATCGCGCGCACCCCGAGGAAGACGGTGATGCTCACCAGCACCATGGTCACCAGCGACATGCCGATCCGGCGGCTCACGTACGACGTGAGCAGTCTGCGCAGGAGTTTCACCGGCTCCCCTTCGTGTAACCGGCTTCCTTGACCTTGATCAGGCCGTCACCGGAGAGCTTGATCCCGCTCACGTTCTGCGAGGCGGAGACGTAGTTGATGTTCCGGTAGAGGTAGATGACGCCGTGCTGCTTGTTGATCGCGGCCGTGAGCCTGCGATAGACATCGCGGCGCTCGGCGATGTCGGAGGTGCTGCGGCCTTCGACGATCAGCCGGTCGATGGCCGGGTCCGAGAGCTTGCCCTGGTTGTTGCTGCCCTTGGTGCCGACGAGGCTGTCGATGTTGCCCGCCGGATCCGGCTGACCGCCCCAGCCGCCCGTCCGCGCCTCGAAGTCACCGGCGAGGGTGCGGGTGAGGCCGGTGGCGAACTCGGTCGGCCGCAGCTTGACCTCGAAGCCGGCGTCGGCGGCCATGGCCTGCACGACCTGGCCGAGACGGCTGTCGTCGGGAGTCGTGTTGATCATCAGCTCCAGCGGCACCGGAGTCCTCACCCCGGCGGCCTTCAGCAGCCGTTGGGCCTTCGCCACGTCCCGCTTCGGGCAGGTGAGCGGGGAGCTGAGCGGAGTACCCGGGGGTACGGGGCCGCAGGCCGGTTCGTACATCCCCTGGAAGACCAGCTTGTTGATCAGTTCGCGGTCCAGGGAGAGGTCGAAGGCCTCCCGCACCCGTACGTCGTGGCCGAAGGGGCTGTCGACCGGGCTGGGGTCCTTGTCGATGCCGTGCGAGTTGCCGACGTTGAGCGTGAGGGCCATGTAGCCGAGCGACGGGGTGTTGAGGAGCTGGAGGTCCTTCTCACCCATGGAGTTGCGAACCTCGACCGGGCCCATCTGGTCGCCGATCTGGATGTCACCGGACCGGATGTTGGCCATCCGGATGGTGCCGTCGGTGATCGTCTTGTAGATGACGCGGTCCAGGTGGACCTTGTCCGCGTCGTAGTACAGCGGGTCCTTCTCCAGCTCGATCCGGTCGCCGACGACCCGCTTGACGTACCGGAACGGGCCGACGCACGAGGGGTGCGCGGCGAAATTCCTGCCGTAGGTGCCGAGCGCCTTCGGGGACATGATCAGCCCGGCCGTGTTGGCCAGCCGTCCGAGGAGCGGGACATCGGGGTGGCTGAGCGAGAGCCGCACGGTGTACGGACCGATCGCCGTGACCTTCTGTACGGAGTCGATCTCGGACGCCCGCCCGGAGCCGCGCAGATGCAGGTGCCGGTCGAGCGAGGTCTTCACCGCCTGCGCGTCCAGCCGGGCGCCGTCGCTGAATTCGGCGTCCTCGCGGACGTCGAAGGTGAAGGTCCTGCCGCCGTCGGTGATCCTCGGCATCGAGGCGGCGAGCTGCGGTACGAACTTGTTGTCCTGGTCCACGTCGTAGAGCTGTTCGCACATGGACGAGAAGACGGTGCGGGCGACCAGGGTCGACGTCAGGCTCGGGTCCAGCATGTCGGGATCGGACTTCAGTCCGATCGTGACCGTGCCGCCGTCGCGTACGGGGCGCATATCGGTGAGCCGGGCTCGGGCGGTGGTCTCTTTGCCGGGGGGAGAGAGCGAGCTGCACGCGGTGGTGGTCACCAGCAGCGCGGCCACCGAGAGAGCGGCCGGAATTCGACGCACGGGAACAGCCTCCTTCGGGACGGCAGGCAGGACGGCAGGGCAGCAGAACGGCAGGGCGGCCGGAGGGCCGGACGACTGCCGGTGCGCGTGCACATTGAGGCGCAACGGTATACCAAGGGACTTGATCGTCAATCGGAATATGGTGCGCCGTTTGCCGTGCCGGAGGGAAACATGCTGGATATAAAGGGCAAGGCGTCCCATGTGCTGCCGGAGCGACTGTTCACCCGAGACCTATTTGGCATACCGATATGGGAAAGTCTTGGTGAATGCGGTGAAGGACCGGCGTCCGTGGGGGAGTTGTGCCGCTGCCGCTGCCAGGCGCTGCCGCCGCCGGCGGGCGCTGTGGACCCGGGTGCGCCGGTGCGCCGTCGGAGGAGTCGACGACGGCGACGAGGGGGCGGGGCCGGGGTGTGGTCACCGGCCCCGGGAGAAAAGAGGAGCGGGGAGGGGCCCGCCGCAGGCGTGGCCCCTCCCCGCTCGGTGGTCCCGCTACCGCTTGCTGCTGCGGCCGCCCTGGCCCGGGTCCGTCAGCCCGGCCCGCCGCAGGGCGTCGGCCATGGCGCTGTTCACAGGCGCCGGTGCCGGACGGGCGGATCCGCCCCCGTTGCCGCCACCGCGCCGGTCGCGGTCCTGGCCGCCCTGCCCCTGACGCTGCCGCGGCGGCCGGCCGCCCTGGCCGCCGCGCTCGCCCCGCTCACGCCTCGGGCCGCCCTGGGGACCCGTACCGGCCGCCGCCTCGTCGTCCAGCCGCAACGTCAGCGAGATCCGCTTGCGCGGCACGTCGACGTCCATGACCTTGACCTTCACGATGTCGCCCGGCTTCACGACGTCCCTCGGGTCCTTCACGAAGGTCCGCGACATCGCCGACACGTGCACCAGGCCGTCCTGGTGCACACCGATGTCCACGAACGCGCCGAACGCCGCCACATTGGTGACGACACCTTCCAGCACCATTCCGGACGCCAGATCGCCGATCTTCTCGACGCCCTCCTTGAAGGTGGCCGTCTTGAACGCGGGCCGCGGGTCGCGCCCCGGCTTCTCCAGCTCCTTCAGGATGTCGGTGACCGTCGGCAGACCGAACTTCTCGTCCACGAAGTCGTCGGCCCGCAGCGACCGCAGCACCCCCGTGTTGCCGACCAGCGAGGCGACGTCGCCGCCGGTCCGCTTCACCATCGCCCGCACCACCGGATACGCCTCCGGGTGCACGCTCGACGCGTCCAGCGGGTCGTCGCCCCGGATACGAAGGAAGCCCGCGCACTGCTCGTACGCCTTCGGGCCCAGCCGTGCCACGTCCTTGAGCGCCTTGCGGGACCGGAAGGGACCGTTCGCGTCGCGGTGCGCGACGATGTTCTCGGCGAGCCCCGAGCCGATCCCCGACACCCGCGAAAGGAGCGGCGCGGAGGCAGTGTTGACGTCGACGCCGACACCGTTCACGCAGTCCTCGACGACCGCGTCCAGCGAGCGCGACAGCTTCACCTCGGACAGGTCGTGCTGGTACTGCCCGACACCGATCGACTTCGGGTCGATCTTCACCAGCTCGGCGAGCGGGTCCTGCAGCCGCCGTGCGATGGAGACGGCGCCGCGCAACGACACGTCCATGTCGGGGAGTTCCTGCGAGGCGAAGGCCGACGCCGAGTACACGGACGCGCCCGCCTCGGACACCATCACCTTGGTGAGCTTCAACTCCGGGTGCTTGTCGATGAGTTCGCCGGCGAGCTTGTCGGTCTCCCGGGACGCCGTGCCGTTGCCGATCGCGATCAGGTCGACGTCGTGGGCCTTCGCCAGCCGTTCCAGCGCGGCCAGCGACTGGTCCCACTTGTTCGCCGGGACGTGCGGATGGATGACGTCCGTCGCCACGACCTTGCCGGTCGCGTCGACGACGGCGACCTTCACACCCGTACGGAAACCGGGGTCGAGCCCGAGCGTGGCCCGGGTTCCGGCCGGGGCGGCGAGCAGCAGATCGCGCAGGTTCGACGCGAAGACGCGTACCGCCTCGTCCTCCGCCGCCGTGCGCAGCCGCAGCCGCAGATCGATGCCGAGGTGCACCAGGATCCGGGTCCGCCAGGCCCAGCGCACCGTGTCGCCGAGCCACTTGTCGCCGGGGCGGCCGCGGTCGGCCACCCCGAAGCGCCGCGCGACCATGTTCTCGTACGTCGAGGGGGCGGGCGTCCCGGACGGCTCCTCCGGCTCCGGCTCCAGGACCAGATCGAGTACGTCCTCCTTCTCGCCCCGGAGCATCGCGAGCACCCGGTGCGAGGGCAGCGCGGTGAACGGCTCGGCGAAGTCGAAGTAGTCGGCGAACTTCGCCCCCGCCTCCTCCTTGCCGTCCCGCACCTTGGCGGCCAGCCGCCCGCGCGACCACATGCGTTCACGCAGCTCGCCGATCAGGTCGGCGTCCTCGGAGAACCGCTCGGTGAGGACGGCGCGGGCCCCCTCCAGCGCGGCCGCGACGTCCGCGACGCCCTTGTCGGCGTCGACGAAGCCGGCGGCGGCGACGAGCGGATCGACCGAGGGGTCGCCGAGCAGGCCGTCGGCGAGCGGTTCGAGCCCGGCCTCCCGGGCGATCTGCGCCTTGGTGCGCCGCTTGGGCTTGAACGGCAGATAGATGTCCTCCAGGCGGGCCTTGGTGTCGGCGGCCCGGATCTGTGCCTCCAGGGCCTCGTCCAGCTTGCCCTGCTCGCGCACCGAGTCGAGGATCGCCGCACGGCGGTCCTCCAGCTCCCGCAGATACCGCAGCCGCTCCTCCAACGTGCGCAGCTGCGCGTCGTCGAGCATCTCGGTCGCTTCCTTGCGGTAGCGCGCGATGAACGGCACGGTCGACCCGCCGTCGAGCAGCTCGACGGCCGCCTTCACCTGCCGTTCACGTACGCCGAGCTCCTCGGCGATCCTGCCTTCGATGGACGTCGTCACGGTTCTACCGACTCGCCTTCTCGTACTGGCTCTACTGGCTGTGCATGCCGGGGCAGGGCCCCTTCGTCTGCATTGTGCCGGGTGGCCGGGCGCCGTGTCGCCCGGCCACCCCCGTTGTCGGCCGGACGGCGGCTCAGCTCTTCGCGATCAGATCGGCCGGGAAGGCGCCCGCCGAAGCCGCCGTGAACAGGAACCCGCGCGCCAGCTCGGTCAGCCGCTCCACGCCCTCCGCGCCCAGGTGCTCGTACGGGGCCGCGTCCATCCGGTCCGTGGCCTCCTCCAGCTCCGCCCGGAGCGCGACGCCCGCCTCCGTCAACTCGCCCTCGGGGTCCAGGAGTCCGCGCCCGCGCAGCCGCTCGCAGGCCGCGTCCCAGTCCTCGCGGCGCCAGCCCCGGGTGGCGAGCACCCAGCGCGGGGACATTCCCTTGCCGGTCGCCGTGTGGCTGACCAGGGCCTCCAGAGGGTCGAGTCCGGCGGTCAGGAGTGCGGCGAGATGGCCGTCGCCGCGGTGCTCGCGCAGCAGCGCGGCGGCGTGCCACAACGCCAGATGCGGCTCCTCGGGCACCGGGAGATCGGCATGGGCGGCGTAGAGCGGCCGGGCGTGTCGGGTGCACCCCTCGGCCGCGCGCAGTGCGAGCTCCGCCGCCTCGGCCAGCTCCGGGGAGGCGATGATCTCCTCGCCCAGCAGCCGCCGCAGGGTGGCGTCGGCGGCGCGCAGCCGGGCGTCCAGGACCGCCTGCGGCGAGGCGACGGACCAGACGGCGGGCAGGTGCCGGGCCACCAGGTCGTGGCTGAAGTTGTAGAACGCCGCGGTGACCGTGCCCGGTCCGACGGGGCCCATCGCCGCCGAACGCGTGGCGAAGTAGGCGGCGTTCGAGTCGTCGATGCCGAGCTCCCCGAACTCCTTGCCGAGGTCGGGGGAGAAGTAGAACGTCGAGTGCAGCGGGTTGACGGCGTTGTGGCAGCGGCGTCCGGCGCGAGGCGGCAGAGTACTCATGAAGGCACATTACCGACCGGTTGGTACGCCTGGTAACCCCGGACGGTGCCCGAATCACGGCGGCCCAGACATGGCAGAAAAGGTGGGTTCTTCGTCATTGCGGCCATATGCGGGGCCGACCAGGATGACAGCCATGACGCAGCGATCCGTACTCGTCGTCCTCTACGACGGAGTCCAGAGCCTCGATGTCACCGGGCCGGTGGAGGTCTTCGCCGGGGCCTCCCACTTCCCCGGCGCCGGATACGCGCTGCGCACCGCCTCGCTCGACGGCGCCCCGGTCCGCACCAGCAGCGGCCTCGTCCTCGTCCCGGACGGCGCCCTGGCCGGCGCCGAACCGCCCCACACCCTGCTCGTACCCGGCGGCGAGGGCACCCGCGCCCCGGACCCGGCACTCGTCGACTGGCTGCGGACACACGCCCCGCGGGCCGAACGGCTCGTCTCCGTCTGCACGGGCGCGCTGCTGCTCGCCGGAGCCGGACTGCTCGACGGGCACCGGGTGACCACGCACTGGACGGTCTGCGACCACCTCGCCCGCAACCACCCGGCCGTCGAGGTCGACCCGGACCCGATCTTCGTACGTGACGGCCGGCTGGCCACCTCCGCCGGGGTCACGGCCGGAATCGACCTGGCCCTCGCGCTCGTCGAGGAGGACCAGGGCAGGGACATCGCGCTCAGCATCGCCCGGCACCTCGTGGTCTTTCTGCGCAGGCCCGGGAACCAGGCCCAGTTCAGCGCCCAGCTCACCGCCCAGACCGCCCGGCGCGAGCCGCTGCGCCAGGTCCAGCACTGGATCACCGAGAACCCCGGCGAGGACCTCTGCGTCGAGGCACTCGCCGCCCGGGCCCGTCTGTCGCCCCGTCATTTCGCCCGGGCCTTCCAGGCCGAGACGGGCCTCACGCCGGGCCGTTATGTCGACCGTGTACGCCTCGAACAGGCCCGCAGACTGCTGGAGGACACCACCGACGGCGTCGCCGGCATCTCCCGCGCCTGCGGCTACGGCACCCCGGAGGCCATGCGCCGCGCGTTCGTCAAGGCGCTGGGCACCGCTCCCGCCGAATACCGCCGCCGCTTCCGTATCCGGCCCGCCACCGACTGACCGCTCGCCCGACCGCCCGACCGCCCGACCGCCGGACCACGAAAGGGAACTCATGCAGATCGCCATCGTCCTCTTCGACCGTTTCACCGCACTCGACGCGGTGGGCCCCCACGAAATGCTCGTCCGCACCCCCGGCGCCGAGACCGTGTTCGTCGCCGAACGGTCCGGGCCGGTGCGCAATGACACCGGCACCCTCACGCTCGTCGCCGAAAGGTCCTTCTCCGAGGTGCCGGCACCGGACGTGGTGATCGTGCCCGGCGGCCCCGGCCAGCGCGACCAGATGGAGAACGAGGCGCTGCTCGGCTGGCTGCGCACCGCCGATGCCACCAGCACCTGGACCACCTCCGTCTGTACCGGTTCGCTGCTGCTCGCCGCGGCCGGACTGCTGACGGGTCGGCGCGCCACCTCGCACTGGCTCCTGCTGGACGTGCTGAAGGAGTTCGGCGCAGAGGCGACCGGCGAGCGCGTCGTCATCGACGGGAAGTACGTCACCGCGGCCGGCGTCTCGTCCGGCATCGACATGGGGCTCACCCTGGCGGGCCGGATCGCGGGCGACGAACACGCCATGGCCGTACAGCTGCTGACCGAGTACGACCCGCAGCCCCCGTACGACGCGGGCTCGCCGGAGAAGGCCCCGGCGGCCATGGTCGAGCGGTTCCGCGCCCAGCGCCACTACCTCCTTCAGTAGCGCGCGGGCGGACGGACCGTCCAGGTGAAGCGCGGCGTGCGCCGTTCCAGGAAGGCGGCGACCCCCTCGGCGGTGTCGCCGCTGCCGCGTGCCTGCTCCGCCCAGTACGCGTCCCGGTCCTCGCGCCCGGCGGAGAACTCCTTCGCCGCCGCCTGCGTCAGCTGCGAGCGGGCCGTCAGGGTCGCCGCGTACGCCTCGACCCGCTTGCCCAGCTCGCCGGCCGGCAGCACCTCGTCGACCAGACCGGTGCGCAGCGCCCGTGCGGTGTCGATCAGCTCGCCGGAGAAGAGCAGGTGCTTCGCCGTGGCCGGGCCGGTGAGTGCCACGAGCCGCCGGGTCGACGGCGCGGCGTACACGATGCCGAGCTTGGCCGGGGTGACACCGAAGGACGCGCCCTCCTCCGCGAACCGCAGATCGCAGGCGGCCGCCAGCTGGCTGCCGCCGCCCACGCAGTAGCCCCGGATCGCCGCGAGCGTCGGCTTGGGGAACGCGGCCAGCGCCTCCTCGGCCGCTACGGCGAGCGCCTGCGGATCGCCCGCCGGGTCCCGCAGCGAGGAGATGTCCGCACCCGCGCAGAAGGTGTCCCCGGCACCGGTCAGCACCAGCACCCGGACCTCCGGATCGGCCGCCAGCCGCTCCAGCAGAGCGGGCAGCGCGCGCCACATCGAGGCCGTCATCGCATTGCGTTTGGCGGGGTTGCTGATCACGACGGTGGCGACGCCGTTCGCGACGGCGTGTTCCAGCCCGGGTTCCGTACGGTCCATGCGCCGGATGCTATCCGTACCGTTCGAACCTATGATCAAGAAGGGGTCGCCGAACAGGCACGCACCGTGAGGAGCTTCCCGTGGCCGATCCCGCAACCGAGGGCAGGAGGCTGAGCCGCAGCTTCGGCTGGCTCGCCCTGCTCGGCACCCTTCTCGTCGTGGCCGGCATCGTCGGTCTCGTCTACACCGGCGTCGCGACGCTGACCTCGATGCTCCTGTTCGGCTGGCTGCTGCTGATCGGCGGCATCGTCGGACTGCTGCACGCCATCGACTCCCGCGGCAGCGACTACTTCTGGCTGGGTGTCGTGGTGGCCGCCCTGAACATCGCCGCCGGAGTCGTCGTCATCCGCCACCCGCACGGCACGGCGGAGGCACTGACGATGTTCGCCGCCCTGCTCTTCCTGACCGGCGGGGTGTTCCGCCTCGTGGGCAGCGTGGTGGTGCGCGGTCCGCAGTTCGGCTGGACGCTGCTGCAGGGCGCCTTCGGCCTGCTGCTGGGGCTGCTGGTGCTCTTCGACTGGCCGCACAGCAGTCTCTACGTGCTGGGCCTCTTCTTCTCCCTGGCACTGCTCTTCGACGGGCTCGGCCTGATCGCGATGGGTGTGGGCGGCCGGCGTATCGTCTCGATGGTCTCGGAACAGAGGGTGACCGGAGAGCTTCCCGACTCACCTCCGCGAAACGAGCAGAATCGGTTCAATGATTGAGTCATTTGTGTTCCGTCCGGTCAGAACATGTCGATAGAGGTCGAATTCTGTTCAGTGGCCCGGCCGGGGTCGACTACGCCCCGCACTCTGTACTCGACGTGCAGTCACCATCGAGCGGAGAGCGGGTACCGGACTATGGAGAGCCGCGGAAGTGTCCCGGCCCGGCCCGTGTCGTACGAGGGAGTCTGGCGGTTCACCGCCCCGGCCGTGGACGTCTCCGTACCGCAGGCCCGGCACGCGGTACGCGATCTGCTGAGGCGCCAGGGCGTGCCGCTGGACGAGGACGTCGCCGAGGGGCTGCTGCTGATCGTCTCCGAGCTGGTCACCAACGCGGTGAAGCACGCCGCGCTGCTCTCGCCGGAGCTCGCCGTCGAGGTGGCCGTCGGCGAGGAGTGGATCAGGGTGTCCGTCGAGGACAACCACCCCTACCGGCCGACGGCCCTGGAGACGGACTACGCGCAGACCGGCGGGCGCGGTCTGCTGCTGGTCCGGGAGATCACCCGGGAAGCGGGCGGAGCCTGCGATGTGGAGCACACCGCAGGCGGCGGAAAGATCATCTGGGCGGCGCTGCCGCTGAACCCGAGGCCCTGACCACCGGCATCCGCCGGCGCGCCCGGTGCCGCCCGCCCGTCACCAGCCGGCGGACGGCCCGGTCAGCTCCCTGATCGCCGGACGCGCGGCATCCAGCACCGTCATGAACCAGGCCGAGAACGGCGACCGGGCATGCCGCTCGGTGAGCTCCTGGGCCGTCACGAACGCGGTCTCACCGACCTCCTCGGGGTCCGGGGCGGGCCGCTCCTGCGCCATTCCCACGAAGAGGTGGTTGAACTCCTGCTCCACCAGGCCGGAGGCGGGGTCGGGGTGGTTGTAACGGACCGTGCCCGCCTCGGCCAGCAGGGAGGGGGAGATCCCCAGCTCCTCGTAGGTGCGCCGGGCCGCGGCGGCGAAGGGCGCCTCACCCGGGTAGGGGTGACCGCAGCAGGTGTTCGACCAGACACCGGGGGAGTGGTACTTGCCGAGCGCACGGCGCTGGAGCAGCAGCCTGCCCTGCTCGTCGAAGAGGAAGACCGAGAAGGCGCGGTGCAGCTGACCGGGCGGCTGGTGGGCGGCGAGCTTCTCCGCCGTACCGATGGTGGTGCCGTTCTCGTCGACCAGTTCGAGCATGATCGCTTCTGCTGTGCCGTTCGACGAGCTGTGCGCCGCGGTGGCTGGTGTGGTCGGCATACCCATCCTTCGCTATGGTCCCGGCCCGGTGCGCCGGTCCCGTCGATTCCGGTCAAGTCTGCCGTACAAAAGCCGCTTGTCCGCACCTCGGGGTCTCGCATGTCCGGTCCCGCCGCACCACGCGGCGCGGCGGGACCGGACGGTGCGTCAGACGCCGAAGGCGGCCGGGTAGAGGATCGTGCCCTGCGGCACCGGCGCGGATTCGTCCAGCACCAGGGCCATCATCGCCTCGTCCGGGACGTCGAAGCCCGGCCGGATCCCGTACCGCGACGCCGGAACGAAGCCGAACTTCGGGTAGTACTCGGGATGACCGAGCACCAGGACGAGTGACTCGCCGCGCAGTCTTGCCGCGTCGAGCACCGCCCGCACCACCGCCTGCCCCGCCCCCCGGCGCTGGTGCTCCGGGGCCGTCGCCACCGGTGCCAGCGCGAGCGCCGGAGCGTCCCCGACCCGGCACCGGGTCAGCAGGGCGTAGGCCGCGACGTCCCCGTCCGGGCCGTCCGTCGCGACCCGGGAGAGGCCGGGCAGCCAGGCCGCCGGGTCGGCGCGCAGCGCGTCGACGAGAGCGGCCTCGTCCGGGGTCGGGAAGGCGGCGGCGTTGACCGTGTGCACGGCCGCGGCGTCCGCCGCCGTCTCCGGCCGGGTCGTCCAGCGCGGGTCGGCGGGACGCAGTACGTAGCCGGCGTAGCCGTACTCCGTACCGTGGTCGCGCCGCACGGCCAGCTCCTCGCGGGTCGCCGCGAGCGCCCACGCCATGCCGGGTGCCGACGCGTCGGCGGCCTCGACCCGGCCGGCGAGCGGGACGTAGTACTCGTCCCAGTCGCTGTCGGGCTGCACCAGAGCCCCGAGAACGTGGTAGCCGGCCGCCACGGCCGCCGCGGTGTTGCCCGCCACGGGGCGCATCGACGTCTCACGCTCCCAGAAGGCGCGTGCTTCGGCGGTCGGCGCGTCCGTCGTCCAGACGCACTCGCTGACGACCAGGGAGCCGCCCGGGGCGAGCAGCCGCTTCCAGTCACGCAGGGCGGTGTCGAAACCGATGAGATACGCCGACCCCTCGGCCCAGACGAGGTCGAACGACCCGTCGGGGAAACCGGGGCCGGACAGCTCCGCCATGTCGGCCCGGACCGTACGGATACGGCCGCCGAGCCCGCGGGCGTCGGCCGACTCGCGCAGTTCGTCGAGGAACGGCTGATGGAGGTCGACGGCGGTCACCTCGGCGCCGGCCTCGGCGGCGAGGAGCAGTGCGGCACGGCCGGGCCCGCAGCCCAGGTCCAGGACGCGCGGACGGTGCGGCAACGGGCCGGTGTGCTCCAGCAGCCGCCGGGTGGTGGCATCGGAGCCGGGGCTCTGCCGGGGCAGGCCGTGGTGCAGGGAGAAGAACGCCTCGGTACGGACGGCGTGGTCGTTGTCGGTCAACGTGGGAACCCTTGGTGTACGAGGGCTCCGGCCAACGAGTCGACCCGGTGCGAGTCGGGGTGCTAGCCGAGAACCCGGGAGATGAGGAGGGACCGGATGCTGCGCCGGGCGGGCGCCGTCGCGACGGTCATCAACCTCAGCTCCTCTCTCGCACATGCGGGAGGCCGAACGCCTCTGCGAATACCCTACACGGCCCTGCCGGCCGGGGATCTCAGTGGCAGAGCCTGGCCTCGTGCTCGGCATGGCCGCTCGGCTCCAGCTGGAAGGTGCAGTGCTCCACGTCGAAGTGGACGCCCAGGCAGCCCTGCAGCTCGTGGAGGAGCTTCTCGTGCCCGATCGAGTCGAGCATGTCCTGGCGCACCACCACATGGGCGGAGAGCACCGGCATTCCCGAGGTGATCGTCCAGGCGTGCAGGTCGTGTACGTCCAGCACCCCGGGCAGGGCGGTGATGTGGGCCCGTACCTCACCCATGTCGACCCCCTTGGGCGCCGACTCCAGCAGCACATTGAGCGTCTCCCTGAGCAGCTTCACGGTCCGGGGGACGATCATCAGGCCGATGACCAGTGAGGCGATCGGGTCGGCGGCCTGCCAGCCGGTGGCCAGGATGATCCCCGCCGAGATCAGCACCGCGAACGAGCCGAGCGTGTCCGCGAGCACCTCCAGATAGGCGCCCCGCACATTGAGGCTGTCCTTCTGCCCGCGCATCAGCAGCGACAGCGAGATCATGTTGGCGACCATGCCGACCAGGGCGAAGGCGATCGTCAGCCCGCCCCTGGTCTCGGCCGGGGTGATGAAGCGCTCGACGGCCTCGAAGAGCAGGAAGCCGCCCACACCGAGCAGCAGCAGACAGTTGGCGAGCGCGGCGAGGATCTCGGCACGGGCGTAGCCGAAGGTGCGGTTCAGCCCGGCCGGCCGGTTGGCGAAGTGGATCGCCAGCAGCGCCATGCCCAGGCCGAGCGCGTCGGTCGCCATGTGGGCCGCGTCGGCGATCAGTGCCAGGGAGTCGGCGAGCACACCGCCGACGATCTCCACGACCATCACGGTGAGTGTGATGCCGAGCGCGATCCGCAGCCGTCCCCTGTGCGCGGCGGCCGCCGTGCCGGTGGGCGGCGGCCCGCCGTGTGTGTGCCCGTGGTCGTGCCCTGCCCCCATGGGGAACGCCTCCCGGTCGTCTCGCCGTCCCGGACGCGGTCGGCCCGGGCACTGCAAGTCAACTACGGGTGGGGGGTATCCGGCAACACGGCACTGAACACCGTTGTCATATGCTCTGACCTGCGGAAATGCTTGCAGGTCAGAGCGGCGCCGCGAAGGCCGGGAGTGGGTCGCGCCGATGCGTTTTGTCAGGCGGGGCGGCGATCGACGATGATGATCGCGGGCGGCGTCGCATGATGCCGGTCCACATCGAACAGAGCGCAAACAGGCAGTGAACTCGCGCTTCCGTTCATCCGATAGCCTCTGCCGACGTGCCGCCGGCCCGTCTCCGGGCCGCACAGTCGCGCGCCGACCCCGTCAGCACCAAGGAGTGAGTTCGTCTGTCGACCGCCATCCTCACCGGTGCTCCGGTACCCGGGTCGTCGCTCGCGGACGATCTGCGGTCACTGGGCTTCGACGTACAGGCCGCCGCCGATGTGACCGAGGCCGCACGGCTGCTCTCGGCCGTCCCCGCGGACCGTCGCGTCGCACTGGTCGATCCCCGCTTCGTCGGCCATGTCCACGCCCTCCGGCTCGGACTGACCGACCCGCGCTTTCCCGCAGCCACCGTGCCCGGCGCGCTCACCGCGCAGCCGGAGGCGCGCCCCGCGCTCGTCCGGGCCCTGGACACCACGGCCGAGGCCGTCGGCGCCGGCGTCCCCACGGGCCCGCCGGACGCACCGGTCACCGACCGCACCGTGCCGGGCCGCATCGCGGCCACCATGGACGCCGACGGCGCCGCCGTCCAGCGCCCCGAGCTGGGCTCGCTGGTCGCGGCCGTGCCGGTCGACGGGCCCGCGCGCGAAGCGGCGCAGAGCGCCCGCGCGGCGGTCGACGACGAGGCGGTGCGGCTGCGCAGCGCGGTGAAGGCCCATGACGGCTTCTTCACCACGTTCTTCATCAGCCCGTACTCCCGCTACATCGCCCGCTGGTGCGCCCGCCGCGGCCTCACACCGAACCAGGTCACCACCGCGTCCCTGCTGACCGCGCTGATCGCGGCCGGCAGCGCGGCGACCGGAACCCGCGGCGGCTACATCGCCGCCGGGCTGCTGCTGCTCCTCTCCTTCGTCCTGGACTGCACCGACGGGCAGCTCGCCCGCTACTCGCTCCAGTACTCGACGATGGGCGCCTGGCTGGACGCGACCTTCGACCGGGCCAAGGAGTACGCCTACTACGCGGGCCTCGCGCTCGGCGCCGCCCGCGGCGGCGACGACGTATGGGCGCTCGCACTCGGCGCGATGGTGCTCCAGGCCTGCCGGCACGTCATCGACTTCTCGTTCAACGAGGCCAACCACGACGCCGTGGCCAATTCGAGCCCCACCGCAGCACTCTCCGACCGGCTCGACAGCGTCGGCTGGACCGTCTGGCTGCGCCGGATGATAGTGCTGCCGATCGGCGAGCGCTGGGCGATGATCGCGGTACTGACCGCGGTGACCACCCCCCGGATCGTCTTCTACGCCCTGCTCATCGGCTGCGCCTTCGCCGCCTGCTACACCACCGCCGGACGGCTGCTGCGCTCCCTGACCCGCAAGGCCGAGCGCACCGACCGTGCCGCCCGGGCACTTGCCGAGCTGGCCGACTCCGGACCGATCGCCCAGGTCGTCGCCGTGGTCGGGCCCCGGCTCGGCGGCAGCTGGAGCGCCCCGCTCACGGCCCTGCTCGCCGGGGCGCTCATGATCGCCTCCGCGCTCTCGCAGCCCTTCGGCAGCTGGCACACCATCCTGGCCGCGGTGGTCTACGCGATGTTCTCCGGCATGGCCGTCTCCCGCCCGCTCAAGGGCGCACTCGACTGGCTCGTACCCCCGATATTCAGGGCGGCCGAGTACTGCACCATCCTGATCCTCGCGGCCCGCAGCGATGTCCAGGGAGCCCTTCCCGCGGCTTTCGGGCTGGTTTCGGCCGTCGCCTACCATCACTACGACACGGTGTACCGCATCCGCGGCGGCACCGGTGCGCCGCCCCAGTGGCTGGTGCGCACGATCGGTGGGCACGAGGGCCGCACCCTGGTGGTGGCCGTACTCGCCGCCGTATTCACTCAGCACCCGGCTTTCACCGTGGCACTCACCACGCTCGCTGTGGCGGTGGCACTGGTGGTGCTCGTGGAGTCCATCCGCTTCTGGGTGTCCTCCGGAGCACCCGCCGTTCACGACGAAGGAGAACCCGCATGATCGGCCTCGTACTGGCAGCCGGTGCAGGACGGCGTCTGCGCCCCTACACCGACACGCTTCCGAAGGCGCTCGTGCCTGTCGACGGCGAGAAGACGGTCCTGGACCTCACGCTGGCCAACTTCGCGGAGATAGGCCTCACCGAGGTCGCCGTCGTCGTCGGCTACCGCAAGGAAGCCGTGTACGACCGCAAGGCCGAACTCGAGGCGAAGTACGGCGTCACCCTCACCCTGATCGACAACGACAAGGCCGAGGAGTGGAACAACGCCTACTCCCTGTGGTGCGCCCGCGAGGTCCTCAAGCGGGGCGTCATCCTGGCCAACGGCGACACCGTCCACCCGGTCTCCGTGGAGAAGACCCTGCTCGCGGCCCGGGGCAACGGCCAGAAGATCATCCTCGCCCTCGACACGGTGAAGCACCTCGCCGACGAGGAGATGAAGGTCATCACCGAGGACGGCAAGGGTGTGCGGCGCATCACCAAGCTGATGGACCCGGCCACCGCGACCGGTGAGTACATCGGCGTCACCCTCATCGAGCCCGAGGCCGCCGAGGAGCTCGCGGACGCCCTGAGGACGACCTTCGAGCGCGACCCCGACCTCTACTACGAGGACGGCTACCAGGAGCTCGTGAACCGCGGCTTCACCGTCGACGTGGCCCCCATCGGCGAAGTGACGTGGGTGGAGATCGACAACCACGACGACCTCGCGAAGGGCCGTGAGATCGCGTGCCAGTACTGACCCGGCTCATCCCGTCCCCGGTCGTCGTCGACATCCGTCGCGGCGCCCTGGACGATCTGGCCGGCCTCCTCGCGGACCAGCGGATCTCCGCCTCCGGCAAGCTCGCCGTCGCGATAAGCGACGGCTCGGGGCGCGCCCTGCGCGAGCGGCTGACCCCCGCGCTGCCCGGCGCCCACTGGTACCCCGTGAGCGACGGCACCCTCGACTCGGCGGTCAAACTGGCCGACGACATCAAGGGAAACCGGTACGACGCCGTGGTCGGCCTCGGCGGCGGCAAGATCGTCGACGTGGCGAAGTACGCGGCGGCGCGGGTCGGGCTGCCCATGGTCGCGGTGGCGACGAACCTCGCCCACGACGGTCTGTGCTCACCCGTCGCGACGCTCGACAACGACAACGGCCGGGGCTCCTACGGAGTCCCCACCCCGATCGCGGTGGTCATCGACCTCGACATCGTCCGCCAGGCACCGGCCCGCTTCGTGCGCTCCGGCATCGGCGACGCGGTCTCCAACATCTCCTGCGTGGCCGACTGGGAACTCGCCCACGAGGTCAAGGGCGAGGAGATCGACGGACTGGCCGCGGCCATGGCCCGCCAGGCCGGCGAGGCCGTGCTCCGCCACCCCGGCGGGATCGGCGACGACGCCTTCCTCAAGGTGCTGGCCGAGGGACTCGTGCTGACCGGCATCTCGATGTCCGTCGCCGGGGACTCCCGGCCGGCCTCGGGCGCCTGCCACGAGATCAACCACGCCTTCGACCTGCTGTATCCCAAGCGCGCGGCCAGCCACGGCGAGCAGGTCGGCCTCGGCGCCTGTTTCGCCATGCACCTGCGCGGCGCGCGCGAGGAGTCGCTGCTCATGGCGGCCACCCTGCGCCGTCACGGCCTGCCGGTCCTGCCCGG
Source organism: Streptomyces sp. NPDC048295 (assembly GCF_040652135.1). Lineage (NCBI taxonomy): Bacteria > Bacillati > Actinomycetota > Actinomycetes > Kitasatosporales > Streptomycetaceae > Streptomyces > Streptomyces sp. NPDC048295. Next base: position 12,506 of record NZ_JBEZLL010000019.1, on the reverse strand, counting down.
CGAGATCGGCTTCAGCGCCGAAGAATTCGTCCAGGCCGTCGACTACGCCCCGCAGACCCGCCCGGGGCGGTTCACCGTCCTGGAACACCTCAACCTGTCCACCGACCAGATCAGGGACGCGTACGCCGACTATGCAAAAGCCATCCATAGCTGAACTCCGTCCGGTCGTGCACCCCCCGGGTGTGAAGGACCGCCGCAGCGGTGAGCACTGGGCTGGTCGGCTCTACATGCGCGAGATCTCGCTGCGCATCGACCGGCACCTGGTGAACACCAAGGTCACCCCCAACCAGCTGACCTATGTGATGACGGTCGCCGGAGTACTCTCCGCGCCGGCCCTGCTCGTCCCGGGCATCCCCGGCGCGCTGCTCGGGGTGCTCATGGTCCAGCTCTACCTCCTGCTCGACTGTGTCGACGGCGAGGTGGCCCGCTGGAAGAAGCAGTTCTCGCTGGGCGGCGTCTACCTGGACCGGGTCGGCGCGTACCTCTGCGACGCGGCCGTGCTGGTCGGCTTCGGCCTGCGCGCCGCCGACCTGTGGGGCACCGGACGGATCGACTGGCTCTGGGCCTTCCTGGGCACGCTCGCGGCCCTCGGCGCCATCCTGATCAAGGCCGAGACCGACCTGGTCGGCGTCGCCCGTCACCAGGGCGGGCTGCCGCCGGTCAAGGAGGCCGCCTCGGAGCCGCGCTCGTCCGGGATGGCACTCGCCCGCCGGGCCGCCGGCGCGCTCAAGTTCCACCGGCTGATCCTCGGGGTCGAGGCGTCACTGGTCATCCTGGTGGCCGCCGTCCTCGACGCGGTCCGTGACGACCTGTTCTTCAGCCGCCTGATGGTCGCGGTGCTGGCCGGCATCGCACTGCTCCAGACGCTCCTGCACCTGGTGTCGATCCTGGCGTCGAGCAGGCTGAAGTGAGCACGCCCATGAAGCTCGGCGCGGTCGTGATCACGATGGGCAATCGCCCCGAGGAGCTCCGCGCCCTCCTCGATTCGGTCGCCGGACAGGACGGCGACCGGATCGAGGTGGTGGTCGTCGGCAACGGCGCCCCCGTACCGGACGTCCCCGCCGGTGTGCGGGCCGTCGAGCTGCCCGAGAACCTGGGCATCCCCGGCGGCCGCAACGTCGGGATCGAGGCCTTCGGCCCGTCCGGCGCCGACGTGGACGCCCTGCTCTTCCTCGACGACGACGGGCTGCTGCCGCTCGCCGACACCGCCGAGCTGTGCCGGCGGGCCTTCGAGGCCGATCCCGAGCTGGGCATCATCAGCTTCCGCATCGCCGACCCGGACACCGGTGTCACCCAGCGCCGCCACGTGCCGCGGCTGCGTGCCTCCGATCCGATGCGCTCCTCGCGCGTGACGACCTTCCTCGGCGGCGCCAACGCCGTGCGCACCAAGGTCTTCGCCGAGGTCGGGCCGCTGCCCGGGCAGTTCTTCTACGCGCACGAGGAGACCGATCTCGCCTGGCGGGCCCTGGACGCCGGCTGGATGATCGACTACCGCGCGGACATGGTCCTCGACCACCCGACGACCGCCCCCTCGCGGCACGCGGTGTACCACCGCATGGTGGCCCGCAACCGGGTCTGGCTGGCCCGCCGCAATCTGCCCGCCCCACTGGTGCCGGTCTACCTCGGGGTGTGGCTGCTGCTGACCCTGCTCCGCAAGCCCTCGGCCCCCGCGCTGAAGGCCTGGTTCGGCGGCTTCCGGGAAGGCTGGTCCACACCGTGCGGAACCCGCCGTCCGATGAAGTGGCGCACGGTGTGGCGGCTGACCAGACTCGGCCGACCTCCCGTGATCTGAGAGGCTCACCTCTGAGAGCATGGGACGTACGTTTTCTCCACGGGACCTGTCCGCTCCGAGCCGCGCCCCCGACCGGCTGCGCATCTTGAATACGAGAGTTTCATCTGGTGAGAGACACAACCCATGACGGTGCGGTGGCATTGAGCACCCCACCATCCGCCGACGACGGCCTGAGCTCGGCCGGGCTGGCAGCCAAGTACGGCCTGACGGTGAGCGGCGCCCGGCCGGGACTCTTCGAGTACATCCGGCAGCTCTGGGGCCGGCGCCACTTCATCATGGCGTTCTCCAGGGCGAAGCTGACCGCCCAGTACAGCCAGGCGAAGCTCGGCCAGCTGTGGCAGGTGGCCACACCGCTGCTCAACGCCCTGGTGTACTACTTGATCTTCGGGCTGATCCTGGGCACCCGGAAGGGAATGAGCCAGGAGGTCTTCATCCCGTTCCTGGTGACCGGCGTCTTCGTCTTCACCTTCACCCAGAGTTCGGTGATGGCGGGCGTGCGGGCCATCTCCGGCAATCTGGGCCTGGTCCGGGCACTGCACTTCCCGCGTGCCTCGCTGCCGATCTCGTTCTCGCTCCAGCAGCTCCAGCAGCTGCTGTTCTCGATGATCGTGCTCGCGGCCGTGGCCATCGCCTTCGGCAGCTACCCGAGCCCGTCCTGGCTGCTGATCGTCCCGGCGCTGGTCATGCAGTTCGTCTTCAACACCGGCCTGGCGCTGATCATGGCCAGGCTCGGCAGCAAGACCCCCGACCTCGCCCAGCTGATGCCGTTCGTCATGCGGACCTGGATGTACGCCTCGGGCGTCATGTTCTCCATCCCGGTGATGCTCAAGGACAAGCCGGACTGGATCGCCGATGTGCTGCAGTACAACCCGGCGGCCATCTACATGGACCTGATCCGCTTCGCGCTGATCGACGGGTACGGCGCGGGCAACCTGCCGGCGCACGTCTGGATCGTGGCGCTGGCCTGGGCGGTCCTCATCGGCATCGTGGGCTTCGTGTACTTCTGGAAGGCAGAGGAACGGTACGGCCGTGGCTGACGACAAGACTCCGGGGCGCGTCCCCACCGTCATCGCCGACGACGTGCACATCGTGTACCGCGTCAACGGCGCCGGCGGCGGCAAGGGCAGCGCCACCGCGGCGCTGAGCCGGATCCTGCGCCGCGGCAAGGGCGAACCCCGCGGGGTTCGCAAGGTGCACGCCGTCCGCGGTGTCTCCTTCACCGCCTACCGGGGCGAGGCGATCGGCCTCATCGGGACCAACGGTTCCGGGAAGTCGACCCTGCTGCGGGCCATCGCCGGCCTGCTGCCGACCGAGCACGGCAAGGTCTACACCGACGGCCAGCCCTCGCTGCTCGGGGTGAACGCCGCGCTGATGAGCGATCTGACCGGTGAGCGCAACGTGGTGCTCGGGGGTCTCGCGATGGGCATGTCCCGCGAGGAGATCCGCGAGCGCTACCAGGGGATCGTCGACTTCTCCGGGATCAACGAGAAGGGCGACTTCATCACCCTGCCGATGCGTACGTACTCCTCCGGCATGGCCGCGCGCCTGCGCTTCTCCATCGCGGCCGCCAAGAACCACGACGTCCTCATGATCGACGAGGCGCTGGCGACCGGCGACCGCAAGTTCCAGATCCGCTCCGAGAAGCGCATCAGGGAGCTCCGCAAGGAGGCCGGCACTGTCTTCCTGGTCAGCCACAGCAACAAGTCCATCAGGGACACCTGTGACCGGGTGCTGTGGCTGGAGAAGGGGGAGCTGCTGATGGACGGCCCCACGGACGAGGTGCTCAAGGCGTACGAGCGCGAGACCGGCAAGTAGCGGCTCTCCCGGTCCCGCGACACCGCTGCGGCCCCCGCCGGTTCTCCGGCGGGGGCCGCAGCGGTGTCCGGATCGTGGAACGTCACCGGCGCTCTCCACGCCCGGCGGTACGTCCCGCACCGGATCTCGTTCCGACGGATGACGTCAATCGCCGTGTGTACGAGGAAGGTTGGCGGGGCGGGAAGCGTTCCCGCAACGCGCTCAACACCCCGCCGTATGGATGAGCGTTGTACAACGTAAGCTGTACCGGTGCTGATTCGAGGCAAGTGGGGCGATCGTGCCCGGTGCGCGGCCCGTAGGCAGCGCTCCGCACTCGGCAGAGCGGGCGGCGTGTCCGGAATGGGATGTTTTGGGTCAGCAGTGTAGAACGGGAGATGTGACGGCCATGACGGAAGATCTCCAGCGCCGAGGTGCTCACGCCGTCCCAGCACCGGGCGGTCACTGGTGACCCGTACCCGGCAGACGCACCCCGATGACGTCATGCCCAGCACCCTCGACAAGGCCGCGGACGAGAACTTCCCCGTAGCCCCCTTCTTCCTGCCCCGTGCCTGGCGCGACGACCTCATGGCCGTCTACGGCTTCGCCCGTCTGGTCGACGACATCGGCGACGGCGACCTCGCCCCCGGCGGCGCCGACGCCCGCCACCTCGGCGTCGACCTCGCGCGGGCCGAGGACCGGCTCGCCGTGCTCGACGCCTTCGAGGCCGATCTGCACCGGGTCTTCGACACCACGGGCGACGGCCCCCGCCACCCCCTGCTGCGCGCCCTGCGTCCCACCGTGCGGCGCTGCGCGCTCACCCCCGAACCCTTCCTCGGCCTCATCGAGGCGAACCGGCAGGACCAGAAGGTCCGCCGCTACGGGACGTACGAGGAACTGCTGGCCTACTGCGAGCTCTCCGCCAACCCCGTGGGCCGGCTGGTCCTGCAGATCACCGGCACCGCCAGCCCCGAGCGCATCCGCCGTTCCGACGCGGTCTGCACCGCCCTCCAGATCGTCGAGCACCTCCAGGACGTCACCGAGGACCTCGGCCGCGACCGGATCTATCTCCCCGCCGACGACATGGCGCGGTTCCACGTCGACGAAACCGATCTCGCCGCCCCCTCGGGGAGCGCGTCGGTGCGTTCGCTGGTCGCGTACGAAGCGGAACGCGCGCGGGAACTGCTGAATGAAGGCACCCCTTTGGTGGGTAGCGTCCACGGCAGGCTCAGGCTGCTTCTCGCCGGATTCGTGGGAGGGGGGCGCGCCGCCCTCACCGCGATCGCGGCCGCCGGGTTCGACGTACTGCCCGGACCGCCCAAGCCCACCAAGCCCAGCCTGCTGCGCGAGGTGGGAGTTGTCTTGCGAAAAGCGCGTAGAGAGGGGTGAGCCGGACCGTGGAGGGACAGACGACGTACATGTCGGCACCGGTACAGGCCGCATACAGTTACTGCGAGGCGGTCACCGGACAGCAGGCGCGTAACTTCGCGTACGGCATCCGGCTGCTGCCGACCGAGAAGCGACAGGCCATGTCGGCGCTGTACGCCTTCTCCCGGCGCGTCGACGACATCGGTGACGGCGAGCTGGACGCGGACACCAAGCGGACCCGCCTGGAGAGCACCCGTACGGTCCTGGACCGGATCCGGGACGGGGCGGTCGACGAGGACGACACCGACCCGGTGGCCGTCGCGCTCGCCGACGCCGCGCGCAGATTCCCGCTCCCGCTCGGCGGGCTCGACGAGCTCATCGACGGCGTGCTGATGGACGTGCGCGGCGCGACCTACGAGACCTGGGACGACCTCAAGGTCTACTGCCGCTGTGTCGCGGGTGCCATCGGCCGTCTCAGCCTGGGCGTCTTCGGTACCGAGCCCGGCGCCCCGGGGGCCGACCGGGCCGCGGAGTACGCCGACACGCTCGGCCTCGCGCTCCAGCTGACCAACATCCTGCGCGACGTGCGCGAGGACGCGGGGAACGGGCGGACGTACCTGCCCGCCGACGACCTCGCCAAGTTCGGCTGCTCGGCCGGCTTCCACAGGGCCACACCACCGCCCGGCGCCGACTTCGCGGGCCTCGTCCACTTCGAGGTGCGGCGCGCCCGCACCCTCTTCGCCGAGGGATACCGGCTGCTGCCCATGCTGGACCGGCGCAGCGGAGCCTGTGTCGCGGCCATGGCGGGGATCTACCGCCGGCTGCTCGACCGGATCGAGCGGGACCCCGAGGCGGTGCTGCGCGGCCGGGTCTCGCTGCCGGGCCACGAGAAGGCGTACGTCGCGGTGCGCGGCCTGTCGGGTCTCGACGCCCGGTACATCTCCCGGCGCACCACCAGGGGGCGTGTCTGATGCGCCGTGAGGACTTCTCGCGCACCATGTGCAACACGGAGACCCGATCCGCCCGGCGATCAACCCCGCGCCGAGCCCTCGCGTCCCAGACTGAAGTGACCCGGCGAAAGGAGGACGCATGACGGACGACGACGCCCCGCGCTCCTCCCGCGCGGTCGTGATCGGCGGAGGCCTCGCCGGAATCACCTCGGCGCTGCGTCTCGCCGACGCCGGGCTTGACGTGACCCTGCTCGAAGGCCGGCCCCGGCTCGGCGGCCTCGCCTTCTCCTTCCGGCGCGGCGAACTGACGGTCGACAACGGGCAGCATGTCTATCTGCGCTGCTGCACCGCCTACCGCTGGTTCCTCGACCGCGTCGACGGGGCCCGCCTGTCCCCCCTGCAAAACCGTTTGGACGTGCCCGTTCTCGATGTCGGACGCCCCTCGGGCCCCCGGCTGGGACGGCTGCGCCGCAACGGGCTCCCGGTGCCCTTCCACCTCGCCGCCGGACTGGCCGGCTATCCGCACCTCTCGCTCGCCGAGCGGGCAAGCGTCGGCCGCGCCGCACTGGCACTCGGCCGCCTGGACCCCGACGATCCCGCGCTCGACGCCGTCGACTTCGGCAGCTGGCTCGCCCGGCACGGTCAGTCGCCGCGTACCGTCGAGGCGCTCTGGGACCTGGTCGGCGTCGCCACGCTCAACGCCACCGCGCCGAACTCCTCGCTGGCCCTGGCCGCGAAGGTCTTCAAGACCGGACTCCTCTCCGAGCCCGGCGCCGCCGACATCGGCTGGGCGGCCGTGCCCCTCGGCGAGATCCACGACACGCTGGCCCGCAAGGCCCTCGACTCCGCCGGAGTCCGTACCGAACTGCGGACGAAGGCATCCTCCCTCACCCGGACGGCGGACGGCCGCTGGATCGTGGAGACCGGCGCCGAACGGATCGAGGCGGACACCGTCGTCCTCGCGGTTCCGCAGCGCGAGACCCATGACCTGCTGCCCGAGGGCGCGCTCGACGAGCCCGGGCGGCTGCTCGGCATCGGCACGTCGCCGATCCTCAATGTGCACGTCGTCTACGACCGCAAGGTGCTGCGCCGCCCGTTCTTCACCGCGCTCGGCTCCCCGGTCCAGTGGGTCTTCGACCGTACGGACGCCTCGGGTCTCACGGGCCCCGGGCAGTACCTCGCCGTGTCCCAGTCCGCCGCCGACGAGGAGATCGACCTTCCCGTCGCCGAGCTGCGTGCCCGCTACCTGCCCGAGCTGGAGCGGCTGCTGCCGGCCGCCCGCGGGGCCGGTATCAGGGACTTCTTCGTCACCCGGGAGCGCGCGGCGACCTTCGCCCCCGCCCCCGGCGTCGGCCGGCTGCGGCCGGGGGCCCGCACCCGCCTCCCCGGCCTCTGTCTGGCCGGGGCGTGGACGGCCACCGGCTGGCCCGCGACGATGGAGGGTGCCGTCCGCAGCGGATCCAGCGCGGCGGACGCCGCGCTCCGGGCGCTCGGCCGCTCCCATGAACATCCGCTGCAGGAGGCGGCATGAGCAGTACCACCGGAACAAGAGGAGAGTCAGTGACCCCGGCGAATCCGGCTTTCGACACCGTGGCCGACACCACGGACGTCACCGCGCTTCTGGAGCGCGGACGGGCCCTTTCCACGCCGGTGCTCCGGGCCGCCGTTGACCGGCTCGCACCGCCCATGGACACCGTCGCCGCCTACCACTTCGGCTGGATCGACGCCCAGGGACAGCCCGCCGACGGCGACGGCGGCAAGGCCGTCCGTCCGGCTCTCGCCCTGCTGTCCGCGGAGGCGGCGGGCGCAGCGGCCGAGGCCGGTGTCCCCGGCGCCGTGGCCGTCGAACTCGTGCACAACTTCTCGCTGCTGCACGACGACCTGATGGACGGCGACGAACAGCGCCGCCACCGCGACACCGTCTGGAAGGTGCACGGCCCCGCCCAGGCGATCCTGGTCGGCGACGCGCTCTTCGCCCTGGCCAACGAGGTCCTGCTGGAGCTCGGCACGGTCGAGGCGGGCCGTGCCACCCGACGGCTGACCGCGGCCAGCCGCAAGCTCATCGACGGCCAGGCCCAGGACATCTCCTACGAGCACCGCGAGCGGGTCACCGTCGAGGAGTGCCTGGAGATGGAGGGCAACAAGACCGGCGCCCTGCTCGCCTGCGCCTGCTCCATCGGCGCGGTCCTCGGCGGCGCCGACGACCGGACCGCCGACACCCTGGAGGCGTACGGATACCACCTCGGCCTCGCCTTCCAGGCCGTCGACGATCTGCTCGGCATCTGGGGCGACCCCGAGTCCACCGGCAAGCAGACCTGGAGCGACCTGCGCCAGCGCAAGAAGTCCCTCCCGGTCGTTGCCGCGCTCGCCGCGGGTGGCCCGGCTTCGGAGCGCCTGGGCGAACTGCTCGCGGCCGATGCCAAGAGCAGCGATTTCGACAGCTTCTCCGAGGAGGAGTTCGCCGCCCGTGCGGCACTCATCGAGGAGGCGGGCGGCCGCGAGTGGACCGCCCAGGAGGCCCGTCGGCAGCATGCGGTGGCCATCGAGGCACTGCACCGCGTCGACATGCCGCAGACCGTGCGGGCGCAGCTCACGGCGCTCGCGGACTTCGTCGTCGTACGAAAGAGATGATCACTATCTGCTCCATATGACTCGCAGTCGCCGGCCGGTGCCCGTATCAGGCACCGGCCGACGGAGACCCCCAGCACAGCAGAGGAACTGACTGCACGAAGGGGAAGCCATGACAGCGACGACCGACGGAAGCACCGGGGCCGTGAACCCCCGCGCAGCCTCGGCCAGTGAACCGACCGACACAACCATCGCCGCGGACGACGTGTTCACCGCCGCGCGGCGGGCCGCGGAACGCTCGGTGGAGCACCTCCTCGGCAGGCAGGACGAGCAGGGCTGGTGGAAGGGCGACCTCGCCACCAACGTCACGATGGACGCCGAGGACCTGCTGCTCCGTCAGTTCCTCGGAATTCAGGACCCGGCCACGGTCCAGGCGGCCGGCCGCTTCATCCGCAGTGAACAGCTGGGCGACGGCACCTGGGCCACCTTCCACGGCGGCCCCGGCGATCTCTCCGCCACCATCGAGGCGTACGTGGCCCTGCGGCTGGCCGGGGACCGGCCGGACGAACCGCACATGGCACGTGCCTCGGCCTGGATCAGGGAACAGGGCGGCATCGCCGCCGGCCGGGTCTTCACCCGGATCTGGCTCGCCCTCTTCGGCTGGTGGAAGTGGGACGACCTGCCGGAACTCCCGCCCGAGCTGATGTTCTTTCCCAAGTGGGCGCCGCTCAACATCTACGACTTCGGCTGCTGGGCCCGCCAGACCATCGTGCCGCTCACCATCGTCTCGGCGAAGCGGCCGGTACGCCCGGCGCCCTTCCCGCTCGACGAACTGCACTCCGATCCGCACCATCCGAACCCGCCCAGGCGCCCCGCGCCGGCCGCGAGCTGGGACGGCGTCTTCCAGCGCCTGGACAAGGCGCTGCACGTCTACCACCGGATCGCGCCGCGCAAGCTGCGCCGGATCGCGATGAACTCGGCGGCCCGCTGGATCATCGAGCGCCAGGAGAGCGACGGCTGCTGGGGCGGCATTCAGCCGCCCGCCGTGTACTCCGTCATCGCCCTGCACCTGCTCGGCTACGACCTGGACCACCCGGTGATGCGGGCCGGACTCGAATCGCTCGACCGGTTCGCCGTGTGGCGCGAGGACGGCGCCCGGATGATCGAGGCCTGCCAGTCACCGGTGTGGGACACCTGCCTCGCCACCATCGCGCTCGCCGACGCCGGGGTCCGCCCCGACCACCCGGCGCTGGTGAAGGCCGCGGACTGGATGCTCGGCGAGGAGATCGTCCGGCCCGGCGACTGGTCCGTGCGCCGCCCCCGGCTCAACCCGGGCGGCTGGGCCTTCGAGTTCCACAACGACAACTACCCGGACATCGACGACACCGCGGAGGTGGTCCTCGCGCTGCGCCGGGTCCGCCACCCGGACCGGGCACGCGTCGAGGCCGCCATCAGGCGCGGGGTCCGCTGGAACATCGGCATGCAGTCCCGCAACGGGGCCTGGGGTGCCTTCGACGCCGACAACACCAGCGCCTTCCCCAACCGGCTGCCGTTCTGCGACTTCGGCGAGGTCATCGACCCGCCGTCCGCCGATGTCACCGGACACGTCGTGGAGATGCTCGCCGTCGAGGGGCGCTCAGGTCACCGCGTCACCCGGCGCGGCATCGAGTGGCTGCTCGCCGAACAGGAGTCGAGCGGAGCCTGGTTCGGCCGCTGGGGCGTCAACTACGTATACGGAACAGGGTCGGTGGTGCCGGCACTGGTGGCCGCCGGGATGCCCGTGACGCACCCGGCGATCCGCCGCGCGGTCGGCTGGCTGGAATCGGTGCAGAACGACGACGGCGGCTGGGGCGAGGACCTGCGCTCGTACCAGGAGGAGAAGTGGATCGGGCACGGTGCCTCGACCGCCTCCCAGACCGCCTGGGCCCTGCTCGCGCTGCTCGCCGCCGGACGCCGGGACAGCAGGGCCGTACAGCGGGGCGTCTCCTGGCTCACCGCGACGCAGCAGGCGGACGGCTCCTGGGACGAGCCGTACTTCACCGGCACCGGCTTCCCGTGGGACTTCTCCATCAACTACCACCTCTACCGTCAGGTGTTCCCGCTCACCGCACTCGGGCGGTACGTGTACGGCGAACCGTTCGCCGACCGCACGGCCACCCGCAAGGGGGCCTGATGACCGACGGGCCGGGCACACCCGGCCCCGCGGCGCCGCTGCTGATCGCCTGCGCGCTCGGCATCGAGCAGTTCGCCCTGCGCAGCGGCCGGGGCAGGGCCGGCACCGCCTCCGGCCCGGTGACCGTGCTCCGTACGGGCATGGGACCCAGGGCTGCCGAAACAGCCGTCGCACGGGCGCTCGGGCAGCACCGGGTGCCCGGTACGGCGGTCCTCGCCTCCGGGTTCTGCGCCGGGCTGGTGCCCGGAATGCACCCCGGAGACCTGGTGGTCGCCGACGAGACGCGGGACTCCGCGGACCCGACGGTCTGTACCGGTCCGGGCCTGCTCGCCGAGGCCCTGGCCAGGGCGGTGCCCGGCCGCACCGTCCACACCGGTCCGCTGACCGGCTCCGACCATGTCGTACGCGGACATGAGCGGGCCGGGCTGCGGGCCACCGGAGCGATCGCGGTGGACATGGAGTCCGCCGCCACTCTGCGCACCGCTCTGCGGTCCGGGCCCCGCCCGGTTGCCGCCGTACGGGTGGTCGTGGATGCTCCGGAGCATGAGCTCGTCCGCATCGGCACGATACGCGGTGGAATATCAGCTTTCCGGGTTCTCCGTGCCGTCCTGCCGGCTTTCTACGAATGGCACCGATCTTTGCTGCTCCCCAGGAGGTGAGCCAGATGGCCATGCCGCTCCGTCAGTCCATCAAGGTTGCGACGTACCTCATTGAACAGAAGCTCCGCAGGCGGGAAAAATTCCCGCTCATTGTGGAACTGGAGCCGTTGTACGCCTGCAATCTCGCATGCGAGGGCTGCGGGAAGATCCAGCATCCGGCGGGCGTGCTCAAGCAGCGCATGCCGGTGGCCCAGGCCGTGGGCGCCGTGCTCGAATCGGGCGCCCCGATGGTTTCCATCGCCGGCGGCGAACCGCTGATGCATCCGCAGATCGACGAGATCGTCCGGCAGCTGGTGGCACGGAGGAAGTACGTCTTCCTGTGCACCAACGCGATGCTGCTGCGTAAGAAGATCGAGAAGTTCACGCCCTCGCCGTTCTTCGCTTTCGCCGTGCACATCGACGGGCTGCGGGAGCGGCACGACGAATCGGTTGCCAAGGAAGGTGTTTTCGACGAGGCGGTGGCGGCGATCAAGGAGGCCAAGCGGCGCGGCTTCCGGGTCACCACGAACTCCACGTTCTTCAACACCGACACCCCGCAGAACGTCATCGAGGTGCTCAACTACCTCAATGACGACCTGAAGGTCGACGAGATGATGATCTCGCCCGCCTACGCCTACGAGAAGGCCCCCGACCAGGAGCACTTCCTGGGCGTCGAGCAGACCCGCGAACTGTTCAAGAAGTCGTTCGCGGGCGGCAACCGGGCCCGCTGGCGGCTGAACCACTCGCCGCTCTTCCTGGATTTCCTGGAAGGCAAGGCGGACTTCCCGTGCACGGCCTGGGCCATCCCGAACTACTCGCTGTTCGGCTGGCAGCGGCCCTGCTACCTGATGAGCGACGGCTACGTACCGACGTACCGTCAGCTCATCGAGGAGACCGACTGGGACAAGTACGGCCGGGGCAAGGACCCGCGCTGCGCCAACTGCATGGCGCACTGCGGCTACGAGCCCACCGCGGTGCTCGCCACCATGGGATCGCTGAAGGAGTCCCTGCGCGCGGCGCGCGAGACCGTCTCCGGGAACCGGTGACGTCATGACCGCCGGAGAGCCGGTCGAACTGGGTCTCCCCGGGCTGCCGGCCCGGCCGCTCGCGATGCGCCGCCCCTCGCGGCGCATCCAGGTCGGGTCGGTTGCGGTGGGCGGGGACGCGCCGGTGTCGGTGCAGTCGATGACGACGACGCGTACGTCGGACATCGGTGCGACGTTGCA